>CAYQMQ010000130.1:0-3664 GCA_964418395.1 uncultured Actinomycetota bacterium | reverse complement strand
CCGCCCCCGGGGTGGGGGGGGGGGGGGGGGGGGGGCGCCGGCGGGGGGGGGGGGGGGGGCGCGGGGGGGGGGGCCCCCGCCCCCCCCCCCCTCCCCCCCCCCACCGCGGATCGGACAGGAGGCGAGCGTGGCTGTGGTGGAACTCGTCCGGCATGCCCGGGCCGAGGCGCGCAGCGACTGGCATCGAGGCCCCGACCACGAACGGCCGCTGTCGGCGCGGGGACGTGAACAGGCCCAGCAGCTCACCGCCGACCTGCTGGCCGGCGACCCGATCGCCGCGTTGCACACCAGCCCGCTGGTGCGCTGCCGCCAGACCCTGGAGCCGTTGGCCCGCGCCACCGGCCTGCCGCTGGTCGAGGAAGAGGCGCTGGCCGAAGCGCCGGGCGTGCCCGTGGTCGACGCCGGCAGCCTGTGGGTGGCGTCGGCGTGGCTGGCGGGGCGCGCGGCGGCGCTGGTCGACCGTCTCGTCGCCGCTCACCCCCGCGGCCGGATCGTGTGCTGCTCTCACGGCGACGTGATTCCGGCGCTGCTGGCCCTGCTCACCGGGCGGGAGGGCCTCGCCGTGACCGATGTCCACCTGCCCAAGGGAGCGCGGGCGACGTTGACCTTCGCCGGCGGGCGGTGCGTGGACCTGGCCTGGGTGGCCGCTCCGCCCGCCGGCTCTGGCCCCCTGCCCGCGGGGGCGAGCGAAACCAGCACGTAGCGCGGGCCACGCGGGCGTCGGCGGGACCCGAGCGGCTCTTCGCAGCCGGGCGGGTGCGGGATGCGTAGGTGGGAGGTCGGGCATGCGATGGGCTGTGGCGGCGATGGCAGCGCTGACGCTGGCCGCCGGTTGTGCGACGGGGGTGGAGGACCCCCGCGATGTCGACACCGGCCGGGCCGAGGCGCTGGAGCGCGCCGCCCGCACCGAGCCCGGCGATGCGGCCGGTGACGACCCGGCCGACGATGCGGTGACCCGCGAGCGCGGGGCGGGCGAGGATCGCGGCGCTGACCGGGACGCGTTCGCCCTGTTGCGGCCAGCGGCCGAGGCCCGCGACCACCCGCTGTCGGAGTACTGGGGGCTGGACCGGTTCGCGGTGCTCGACAACGGCGAGACCGAGTTCGAGTGGGCCAACCGCGATCAGCTGTGGAACGACATCGTCGTTCCCGTCGGCGACGCCTGCCGCGAAGCCGGCCCGCCGATCGACCAGCCCCTGTTCGGCGAGCCCGAGCCGTTGCGGGCGGCGGTGGACGCCTACTGGAACAACCGGTCGACCAGCGGGCGGGGGACGCTGGTGATGGTCATGTGCGCCTACGTGGACGAGGAGCGCGGACCGGTGGAGCGCTATCGGGCCCATCTGGTGGCCACCGACCCTGAGACCGGCAATGGCCGGGTGGTCGCGCGCAGCGACCCCTGGGAGCACGCCGCCGAGGACTACGACCGGCTCGTTGACCTGGTGCGGGACCGTGACGCGAAGATGGCCGAGTGGGCGCGCCAACAGGACCGAGTGGCCTCCGACCCGGTGTCCCCGGCCGAGGGGTACGGCCTCGACGCGGCCGACGCTCCAGACAGCGACGCCGAGGACGGCTGACGCCACGCTCGTCGGGGGGATCAGCTCGGGTAGGATTCGTCTGCATCGCGTCGAGGGTTGGGGTGCTGACGCGCCCGATGGATCGGTGGGAACGGATCAATCCGATGCAGGCCGACGAGAGTGCGGAGGCGCTGGAGGGGCTCGCCGAGGCGGCTTGGTGGTTGGAGGACGCTTCGACGGTGTTGGATGCGCGACAGCGGGCATACCGTTTGTTTCGCCAGCGAGGCGACGACCGCGGCGCGGGGCGGGTGGCCACCGAGCTGGGTTTCGACCATGCGGTGTTCCGGCTCGAGCTGGCGGTGGCCAACGGCTGGTTCCAGCGCGCGCACCGCCTGCTGGACGGACTCGGTCCGGTCGCCGAGCAGGTGTGGCTGGGTTTGCGCGAGGCCGAGCTGTCCTACCACACCGCCGGGGACATGGCCTACACCCGGGAGCTGGCCGCCAGCGCGCGCAAGCTGGCCGCCGATCTTGGGCTGCTGGATGCGGAGATGATGGGGCTTGCGCTGGAAGGGTTGGCGCTGGTGGGCCTCGGCGAGGTGGACGGGCTTCGCAGGCTGGACGAGGCCACCGTCGCGGCCGTCGGCGGCGAGTTGGAGAGCTACAAGGCGATCAATGCGATCTGCTGTTTTATGATCTTTGCCTGCGAGCGGGTGCGCGACATCGAGCGCGCCAGCCAGTGGTGCGAGCACTACATGGCCTACTGCCAGCGCAACGGCATGCCGCAATATTTGGCGTTCTGCCGCGTCCATCACGCCTCGGTGCTGGCCGCGCGGGGGTGCTGGGCCGAGGCGGAGGTGGAGCTGGAACGGGCCCGCGAGGAGCTGCAGACCCGGCCGGCGTGGTCGCTGCCGGTGGGCGAGCGGCTCGGCGAGCTGCGACGTCGGCAGGGACGGTTCGACGAGGCCGCCGCGTTGTTCGAGTCTGGCCAGCCCCACCCGGGCGGGATTCTGGGCACGGGTCGCCTGGCGCTGGACCAAGGCGATCCCGACACGGCGCTCGAGCTCGCCGAGGGGCTGCTGGACCGGATGCCCGAGCGGGATCGCGTGGAACGCCTCGCCGCCCTCGAGTTGTTGGTGCGGGCCCGATGCGCCCGGGGGGAGGCAGCGGCGGGCGCGGAGGCGGTGGCCGAGCTCGCGGCGGTCGCCGAGATCGCCGGCACCGACTGGCTGGCGGCGATGGCCAGCCACTGCCGCGGCCAGGTGGCGCTCGCCGCCGGTGACGCGGGCGCCGCCAAACAGCCGCTGCAGCTCGCCCTGGACGGCTACCTCCGTGCGCGGCTGCCCTTCGAATCCGCCCTCGTCCGCGTCGATTTGGCGCGGGCGCTGCACGCCCTGGATCGCCACGAGTCAGCGGTCGAGCAGGCCCGCACGGCCGGTGAGACCTTCGAGGGGCTCGGCGCGACCGTGGAGGCGGGCAAGGTCCGGGCGATGATGGACGAGCTGTCGGCCACCGGGGACGCGGCGGCCGGTGGGGGGCTCACCCCCCGCGAAGCAGAGGTGCTGCGGCTGCTCGCCCGCGGCGCGAGCAACCAGGAGATCGCCGACGAGCTCGTGGTGAGCCTCCACACCGTCCGGCGCCACGTGTCCAACCTCCTGGCCAAGCTCGGGGTCGCCTCCCGCACCGCTGCGGTCGCTTGGGCACACGAGCGCCAGCTCGTCTGACCCCCGCTTCGCTGGTCCGTTCGGACCAGTCGCGGGAAGCGGCGAGTTGGTCTTTGCGGCCGAAGCCGGCCGGCAGAGCCCTGCTGCACTCTCGGGGTTGTCCGCACTCGCCGAAACTGGAGAGGAGCACGTGATGACCCAGGGGTCGTATCTTCTGGCCGGTCAGGAATCGGAGCTCGAGCGGCTGCAGCTGCAGTCGCGCGTGTGGGAGCCCGCCGGAAGGCGGTTGCTCGACCAGATCGGCAACGGGCGCGGCGCTCGCGCCCTCGACGTTGGCTGTGGCGCGATGGGGTGGCTGCGGCTGCTCAGCGAGTGGGTCGGCCCGCACGGTGCGGTCACCGGCACCGACATCGACGGGAAGATGCTGTCGGCCGCCGATGACTTCGTGGCCTCCGAGGGGCTGGGAAACGTCGCGCTCATCGAAGACGACCT
>CAYQMQ010000129.1:0-6210 GCA_964418395.1 uncultured Actinomycetota bacterium | reverse complement strand
CGTCCGCCCCAGGCCCATCGGCCTTGCGGGCCCTGTCGCCACCGGCTGACTATGGCGCCGCTACGGCGTCGCTGCTTGAGCGGCTGGTATGGGGCCGCTACGGCGTCGCTGCTTGAGCGGCTGGTATAGGGCCGCTACCGCTTCGCTACTTGAGCGGCTGGGTGTTCGATGGCCGCATGAAAGGGTCGCTAGTGAGCGCCACCGACTCGACCTCGCGGGATCGGCGAGGCCGCCCGCCGTTTGCCCACCTCGCGCCCGCTGTCGCCCTGGCCGGCGCCTACGGCGTCGCTGGGCTCGGGTGGGCTCTCGCCGGCGACGGCCTGCCGGGCGGTCGCTGGCTGGCGGTGCACCTGTTCACCCTCGGGGTGGTCAGCAACCTCATCCTGGCGATGACCGAGCACTTCGCCAGCACCCTCACCCGCGCGGCGCGGGATGGGCGCTCGTGGCAGCGCCTGGCGTTGTTCAACGTGGGGGCCCTGAGCGTGGTGGTGGGCGTGCCGTTGGCGTTGCGGGCGGTGGTGGTCGCCGGCGCGGTCCTTGCCACGGCGGCGGTGTCGTGGCTGTATCTGACCTTGCGGCAGCAGCGTCGGCAAGCGCTGGGGGCTCGCTTCGCCTTCGTGGTCCGCGCCTACGAGCGGGCCGCCGCGGCGTTCCTGCACGGCGCCGTGCTCGGTGCTGTGTTGGGCGCCGGGCTGGTGTCCGGCGAGTGGTACGGCGCGGTGCGTCTGGCACACCTCACCGTCAACGTGCTCGGCTGGGCCGGGCTGGTGCTGCTGGCCACCGTGGTGTTCTTCGGCCCCACCATGCTCCGCGCGAAGATGGCCCCGAACGCCCAACGCTGGGCGGTGCCGGCCCTGCGCCACGGCGCGACGGCGCTGACCGTGGGCGTCGTCGCCCTCATCGTCACCGGGGCGCCGGGCGGGGTCGGAGTCGGCGCCCGGGTGGTCGCCGCGCTGGCCCTGGCCGGGTACGCCACGGCCGTCACCGCGGTGTGCCTTCCCGTGCTGCGCTCGGCTGGCCGCGCCGTGCCCAGCGCCCACGGCCGCATGATCTCCGCCGTCTGCGTGTGGTTTCCACTGGCGGTCTGGGCCGGGGTCGTGGTGCTCGCGCTGGACGAGGCCGCGCTGTTGGCTGTCCTGGGGCTGATGCTGCTGATCGGCGTGCTGGGCCAGGCGATCGTGGCGTCGCTGGGCTACCTGCTGCCCATGGTCGGCGGGGCCGGCCCGGAGGCGCGGGCCGCCGCCCGGGCTCGTCTTGATCGCCTGCCCCGCCTGCGCCCGGCGGTGTTCAACCTCGGGGTGGTGGCGGTGGTCGGAGCCCGTCTCATCTCCGCGCTGACCTCGGTCGGCGCCGCCCCGGTCGCTGCCGGTGGCTGGGCGCTCGTCGGCTTGGCGGTCGGCACGACCCTCGTGCTCGGTCTGAGCGCCGTCTTGGCCGCGCGCCGTCCGGTCCTTGCGGCCTCGGCGCCGACGGGTTGAGCCCGCTCACGGATGGTCGCACGGTCCTGCGCGGACAGGCCGGATGACCCTGCTGCGGGCTGTTCCCCCAGCTCAGCAGCAGTGCCCCCGAGTGACGCCGATCCGTCCGTGCCTCCCGCTACCATCAGGGGCATGCCGGTGTTGGTGACCGGAGCCGAGCACGCCCTCGGGCGGGCGATCGTGGCGGCGCTGTGTCGCGGCGGCGGGGACGTCCGCGCCTTTCTCGATCCGGGCACCGCCCCGGCTGGCACGGTCGACGCGCTGCGCGGGGCCGGCGTCAAGACCGCACGCGGCGCCGGCGACGACGAGGCGGTGCTGGAGACCGCCCTGGACGGGGTGCACACGCTCGTGCATGCTGCCGCCGACCCGATGGCCGACCCGGCCCGGGTGGTCGACGACGTCGCCTCGGTCACGTCGGCAGCGCTGTCGGCGCAGGTGACGCGGCTGGTGCTGGTCTCCCATCTGGGAGCCGACGACGCCGAGGGCAACGACTGGCTGGCCGCGCTCGCCGAGGCCGAGTCGCTGGTGGCGGATGCGCCGCTGCCCACGGTGATCATCCGCCGCGCGCTGACCTACGGGCTCGACGACGAGTTGACCCATGCCCTCGCCGAGGGCGCCCCCGGCGCCGATCCCGACGCCCTGCACGCGCCGGTATGGATCGATGATCTCGCCGCCGCGGTCGTCGCCGCCGACGCGCGCGACGCCGCGCCGGTGCCGCATCTCGTGGTGCCCCTCGGCGGCCCGCGGATGGCCAGCCTGAGCGAGATGATCGCGTTGCTGGGCGGGCAGATTCCCGCCAACCCCGACACCGCGAGGCTTCCCGACGGCTCGCGGCTCCCCGTTCACGTGGTGGACCTGCTCTCCCGCGACCTGCTGCCCCACCGGGAGGCCCCCACGGCCGGGACCAGCGTCGAGGCCGGTGGCGAGCAGGTCCGGCGCGAGCGGGGGCAGGACGCCAGCGGATGAGCGCACCGAGCTTGGAGGAAGACCATGGATGCCCTGCGCCACGACCCGTCCCAGCCCGTCGCTGCCGGGCCCGCCCTCGAGCACATCCAGCAGCGCCTGCTGTGGCTGGCGGTGCGGATGGTTGACCACGCCAACCGGGAGCGGCCGAACCCCGATGGCGGCAAGGTTGGCGGCCACCAGGCGTCGTCCACGTCGATCGTGTCGATCATGACGGCGCTGTACTTCGGCCACCTCCAGCGAGACGACCTCGTGGCGGTCAAACCGCACGCGTCGCCGGTGCTGCACGCCGTCAACTACCTGCTGGGGTGGCTGGACCGCTCGTATCTGACGCGCCTGCGGGAGTTCGGCGGGCTGCAGGCCTACCCGAGCCGCACGAAGGACCCGGATCCGGTGGACTTCTCGACCGGCTCGGTGGGGCTGGGCCCGGTGGCCACGCTGTTCGCGGCGGCTGCCCGCCGCTACGTGGCCGACCATCTCGACGGCGTGTCCTCCTCGCGGTTCGTCGCGGTCATGGGCGACGCCGAGCTGGACGAGGGCAGCGTCTGGGAGGCGCTCAGCGACCCGGTCACCGAAGGGCTGGGCAACGTCCTGTGGGTGGTGGACCTCAACCGCCAAAGCCTCGACCGGGTGGTGCCCGGCATCAAGGCGCGCAAGCTGAGGGCCATGTTCGAGGCCAACGAGTGGCAGGTGATCGACGCGAAGTACGGCCGGCGGCTGCGGGAGGCGTTCGCCCGGCCGGGCGGGGACGCGCTGCGGCGCCACATCGACCAAATGCCCAACGAGCAGTACCAGTCGCTGTTCACCTGCGAAGGCGCCGAGCTGCGCAAGCGGTTCCTCGACGGCGCCGAGCCCGACGTCGAGTCGGTGGTCGCCGACGAGTCCGATGACCGCCTCGGCCCGCTGGTGCGTGACCTGGGGGGCCACGACCTGCAGGTGCTGCTGGACGCCTTCGCCGAGGCCGACGCGGTGACCGACCGTCCCGCGGTGGTCTTCGCCTACACCATCAAAGGGTGGGGGCTGCCGATCGCCGGCGACCCGTACAACCACTCGGCGTTGCTGTCGGGCGAGCAGATCGACGCGCTGCGCGCCGAGCTCGGCATCGACCGAAGCGACGAGTGGGCGGGCTTCGGCCCCGACACCCCCGAGGGCCGGTGGTGTGCCGAGACCGCTCGCCGACTCGAGCCCCGACCCACCCCGAACGCGCCGGCGACCCTGCCGGTGCCCGCCGAGCTGGGCGTGCCCGGTCGCAGCACCACCTCCACCCAGGAGGCGTTCGGCCGGCTCATGGTGCGCCTTGCCCGCGAGGAGGCGATCGCCGACCGGGTGGTCACCAGCTCGCCCGACGTGGCGGTGTCCACCAACCTCGGCGGATGGATCAACAAGGCGGGGGTGTACTCGCACCAGCCCAGCGCCGTCCCGTTCGAGCACGGCCCGCTGCGCTGGGCGGAATCCACCGACGGCCAGCACATCGAGCTGGGCATCAGCGAAATGAACCTGTTCATGCTGTTGGGCATGCTGGGCTGCTCGGGCGATTTCAACGGGCAGCCGTTGCTGCCGATCGGCACCCTCTACGACCCGTTCATCGCCCGCGGGCTCGACGCGCTCACCTACGCCGTGTACTCCGGGTCACGGTTCGTGCTCGTGGCCACACCGTCAGGAGTGACGCTGAGCCCGGAAGGCGGGGCGCACCAGTCGACCGTCGCGCCCTCGATCGGTCTGGAGCTGCCCCAGCTGACCTTCGCCGAGCCCGCCTACGCCGTCGCGCTGGACTGGCTGCTGTGCGATGCGCTGGGTCAGCTCACCGAGCCGGACGGCGAATCGGTGTATCTGCGGCTGTCGACCCGGTCGATCGATCAGGAACCGTTCGAGCGCGCGCGCCAGCGCCTGGGCGACGACCAGCTGCGCCAGCAGGTCCTGGAGGGCGGCTACCTGCTGCGGGACCCCCACCCGGCGGCGGACGCCTGGACCGTCACGCTGTGCGCGTCCGGGGCCGTCATGCCGGAGGTGCTGCAGGCAGCCGCCGAGCTGGACGGCGAGGGGGTGGCCGCCTACGTGGTCGACGTCACCTCGTTGGACCGCCTGCACCGGGGCTGGCGGGCGAGCCGGCGGCGTTCGGTGCGCCGGGCGCAGGGGCCCGACGACGACTTCCTGTTGGCCCGGATCCTGCCGCCCGCCCACCGCCGGGCGCCGATGGTCACGATCCACGACGCCGCCAGCCACGCGATGAGCTGGGTGGGCTCGCCGCTCGGCGCGCCGGTGGTGCCGCTCGGCGTGGACGCCTTCGGTCAATCTGGCAGCATCCACGACCTGTACGGCGAGCACGACCTGTTGCCCGGCTGCATCGTCAACGCGGCGCTGACGGCCCTCGACGTCGGCGCCGGCCGCTGACCCGCGGCCGGCTCCACAGCCGCAGGGGCAGCCCACGTCGCGAACGAGGCGCACATGGTCGATGATCACGAGGCCCCACAGCGGTCGCGGCTGGCGACGCGAGCGGTGCACAACGTGAGCGTCGGCGCTCCCGCCGAGCGTCCCGCCGCGCCGCCGATCTATCAGACCTCGACGTTCGCGTTCGCCGACGCCGACGACTTCACCGCCGCCCTCGCCGGGCCCGACGACGGCTTCGTCTACAGCCGGCTGGGCAACCCCACCACCGCGGCGCTGGAGCGGAGCTGCGCCGATCTCGAGGACGGCGCCGGGGCGCTGGCGTTCGCCTCGGGCATGGCCGCGGTCTCGACCACGCTGATGGCGGTGGCGGCCGGCGGCCACGTGGTCGCCCAACGCGACTGCTACGGCGGGACCTACCACCTGCTGGACCGCGTGCTGCCACGGCTGGGGATCAGCATCGAGCTCGTGGACGGTGGCGACCTCGCCGCGGTGGACGCCGCGCTGGCCGGCGACGCGTCCGTGCTGTATGTGGAGACGATCGCCAACCCCACCATGCGCGTGGCCGACCTGCCAGCGCTGGCGGGGCTGGCCCACCGTCACGGAGCGCGGCTGATCGTCGACAACACCGTCGCCTCGCCGATCCTGTGCCGCCCGCTGGCCCACGGCGCCGACATCGTCGTGCACTCGGCCACGAAGTACCTCGGGGGTCACAGCGACGTCGTCGGCGGGCTCGCCGTCTTCGCCGACGACGAGACCCAGCGGACCGCGTGGGAGCTGTTGATCGACCTCGGCGGCTGCGCCGACCCGCTGGCGTCCTGGCTCGTGCTGCGGGGGCTGCGCACCCTCGAGCTGCGGCTGCAGCGCCACAGCGCCAACGCCGGCGCCCTCGCCGACTTCCTGAGCGCTCGTCCCGAGGTGACCCGCGTCTATTGGCCGGGCCTGGACGGCCACCCGTCGGCCGACGTGGCCGCACGCGTGCTCGACGGGCCCAGCGGGTTCCTCTCCTTCGATCTGGCCGGCGGCCGCGAAGCGGGGCGCCGCGCCGTCGAGTCGGTGCGGCTGGCCGCCCAGGCGCCCTCGCTCGGGGGCCCGGAGACCCTGGTGTCCCATCCGGCGAGCACCACCCACCGCCAACTCGACGACGCCGCCCTGGCCGCCGCCGGCATCGGGCAAGGCATGATCCGCGTGTCGGCCGGCCTCGAGCACCCCGACGACCTGATGGCCGACTTCGCTGGCGCCCTGGACGCCGCCGACTCGTAGCCCGAGGGGCGCGGGCGAGAGCGCGCTCGTAGACTCCGACGCCGTCGAGCCGGCCCGAGGAGCGAGACCGTGACCGACGAGCAGACCATCGGCGAGCACGTGCGCCTCACGCCCGAGGGCG
>CAYQMQ010000128.1:0-6215 GCA_964418395.1 uncultured Actinomycetota bacterium | reverse complement strand
TGTAGAAGGGATCGTTGCGGTAGTCGTACCAGGCGACGTCCACGCGGCCGTTCGGGGCCACGCTGACGCCGGGCAGGTACTGGTTGATCTCGCGCTCGGCGTCCTCGTCGGTGATGTCGACCGGGTCGGTCCACGTCTCACCGCCGTCGCTCGAACGCATGGTGTGGATGGTGGAGGGGTTCTCGTCGTCGTCGCCGCGCTGGGCCCAGGCGAGATGCAGGGTGTCGTCGCTGGGGTCGATCGCCACGCTCGGCTGGCGGTAGTTGGCCACGTCGTCCAAGACCGTGCTCGCCTCCCAGGTGTCACCGCCGTCGGTGGAGGTGAACATGAACAGGCGCGGCGGCGGGGCGTCCTCCACCGCCCGGTCCTGGCTCTCCTGCGCGAAGGCGTAGACCGTGCCGTCCTGGCCGACCACGAGTTCGGGGTAATTGGTGCCGAAGACGTCGTCCAGCCCCGCGGCGTCGGCCAGGTCGATCGGCTCGCTCCACGTCTGGCCGCCGTCGCTGGAGACGGCGAGGCGGCCGCGGGTGGGCGCGCACTCGTCGGGGCAGCCGAGCCCCCAGCCGGGGACCGGTCCCTGGTCGGCGCCGCGCACGGTCCAGCGCCAGCCGCGGTAGACCTGGTCGGGGTCGTTGGGGGCGACGGCCACGCTGGCGTACTTGCGGTGCTCGACGACCTCGTAGGTCTCGCCGTCGCGGTGCTCGTAGTCGTCGCGCACCTCGCTCTCGGTGATCGTGAACGTGTCGTGGGTTTGGCCCTGGTCGGGGCTGCGCGCCACCACGGGGTCCATCGGGCCGTCCGGGTGGGGCGGGGTCGTGTCGGCCGACGAGGCGCTCATGCCCATGTACAGGGTCCCGTTCGAGGCGAACGTGACATCGAGGGCCCGGCCGAGGTTGCGGTGGATGCAGAACGGCTGGTCCTCGGGCATGAACGGGTCGGAGTTGGTCCACGACAGCCCGGCGTCGCGGGACACGTGGACGCCGCAGTTGCCGTTGCGGACGTCGCCGCTGGCGATGCCGATCGTGGTCGGGTTATTCGGGTCGACTGCGATCGCCGGTTTGAACAACCGAGTCGGGTTTTCATCGGTGGTGATCTGCCGTGCCGGCTCCACGACCGGCTCACCACCCTCCTGCGCCCCCACCGGCGACGTCACGGCCGCTCCTATGGCCATCAGCGCCACCGCGACAACCACCGCCAGCAGAACTGGACGCTGCACAACTCGAAGAACCATTCCCGCCTCGCTCGTCACACTGGGTCACTCGGCCCCAAGAAGCCCTTGAGCCGTCACCTACTAGCGTAGTCCTGGGTGGCGGGTGAGTCTAGAGGTGGTCTGCAGATAGTTGAGTCGGGTCACACCTCGGCGAAGGCCGGCGCCAGCTGCTGGTAGGCCTCGTCGAGCATCTGTGGCAAAACCCGGGTTTGGCCGATCACCGGCATGAAGTTCGTGTCCCCGCTCCACCGCGGCACGACGTGCTGATGGATGTGGTCGGCGATCCCGGCGCCGGCAACCTCGCCGTCGTTGATCCCGATGTTGAACGCATCGGGGCCGCTGGTCTTGGTCAGCGCCCGCACGCCCCGCTGGCACAGCTCGGTCATCTCCTGCAGCTCCTCCGGGCTCAGCTCGGCAAACCCGGCGACATGGCGAAACGGCACGCTCATGAAGTGACCCGGGTTGTAGGGATAGGCGTTCAGGATCACGTAGCAGCGCTCGCCGCGATGCACGATCAGCGACTCGGCGTCGCGCTCGGATCCCCGCGCGGGCAGCACGCAAAACGGGCAGCCCTCGATGCGGTCGGCGTCCTCGCGCTTGATGTACGACAACCGCCACGGCGTCCACAGCCGCTGCAGCTCGTCAAGGCGCTCCGGCTGGCTCATCGTCAGCCCGCTTGCGAGTCGGCCCCGCGCGCCGCGGCGATCTCCACAAGCTCGGCGGCGAGCTCGTCGACGGGCACGTCCTTGCGCTGGTCGCCGCGGCGGGGGCGCACAGCGACGGTGCCGTCTGCCGCTTCGGCATCGCCGACGATGAGCTGATACGGCACCTTCTCGAGCTGGTGTTTGCGAATCTTGGCGCCCATGGTGTCGTCGGAGTCGTCGACCTCGACGCGCAGCCCGCGGGCCGACAGGCGGGCGGCCACGTCGTGGGCATACTCATGGTGGGAGTCGGCGACGGGCACGACCACCGCCTGCACCGGGGCCAGCCAGGTGGGCAGCGCCCCGGCGTAGTGCTCCAACAACACCCCGAAGAACCGTCCGATCGAGCCGTACACCGCCCGGTGGATCATGATCGGGCGGTGCTCGGCGCCGTCGGAGCCGGCGTAGGTGAGATCGAAGCGCTCGGGCAGGGTGAAGTCCAGCTGGATGGTGGTCAGCTGCCACTCGCGGCCGATGGCGTCGGTGACGTGCATGTCGATCTTCGGGCCGTAGAAGGCGCCTTCCCCCTCGTCGATCTGGTACTCCAGCCCGGAGGCGTCCAAGGCGGCGCGCAAGCTGGACTCGGCGTGCTCCCAACCCTCGTCGGTGCCCACGGTGGCCGCCTTATCCGGGCGGGTCGACAGCCCCACCCGGGAGGGCTCGCCGAGGCCGAAGTCACGGTACAGGGTGCGGGTCAGGTCGATGATCCCGGCGATTTCGTCGGTGACCTGCTCGGGGGTGCAGAACAGGTGGCTGTCGTCCTGGGTCAGCACCCGCGAGCGCATCAGCCCGTGGATCGTGCCCGACCGCTCGTAGCGGTAGACGGTCCCGAGCTCGAACAACCGCAGCGGCAGCTCGCGGTAGCTGCGGGTGCGCGAGTCGAAGATCAGCACGTGGAACGGGCAGTTCATCGGCTTGGCGTAGTAGCTGCCCTCCTCTTCGGAAAACGTCATCGCCGGGTACATGTTCTCGACGTAGTGCTCAAGGTGCCCGGAGGTCTCCCACAGCGTCGAGCGGCCCACGTGCGGGGAGAACACCGGCTCGTAGCCGCGGGCGTCGTGCAGCTCGCGGGCGTAGTCCTCCATGAGGGTGCGCACGCGGGCTCCCTTCGGGTGCCACACCTCCAAGCCGGGGCCGAGCTCGTCGGGGAAGCTGATCAGGTCCAGCTCTCGCCCAAGCTTGCGGTGGTCGCGCTTGCGGGCCTCCTCCAGGCGCTGCAGGTGGGCCTTGAGCGCCTTTTTGGACTCCCAGGCGGTGCCGTAGATCCGCTGCAGCATCGGGCGGTTCTCGTCGCCGCGCCAGTAGGCGCCGGCCACCCGCTGCAGCTGGAACGCCGGGATCCACTTCGTGGTGGGCACGTGGGGACCCCGGCACAGGTCGGGCCAGCGCGAGCCGTCCGGGCGCACGTTGTCATAGATGGAGACGCGCTCGTCTCCGGGATCGATGTCGGCGGCCTCGTCGCCGGAGACACGCTCACCGCCGGTCGCCTTGTCGATCAGCTCCACCTTGTAAGGCTGGTCCGCGAACTCCCGCTTGGCCTCGTCCGGGTCGGTCTCGCGGCGGGCGAAGGCCTGGTCCTCGGTGACGATCTCGCGCATGCGCTCCTCGATGCGCTCGAGATCGTCGGGGGTGAACGGCTCGTCGACGTCGAAGTCGTAGTAGAAGCCGTCGGTCACCGGCGGGCCGATGGCGAACTTGGCGTCCGGCCACAGGTCGGTGACCGCTTGGGCCATCACGTGGGCAGTTGAGTGGCGGATGACCGCGCGCCCCTCCTCCGAGTCGGCCCGCACCGGCTCGAGGGTGGCACCGTCGGCGATGGGACGGTCCAGGTCCACCAAGTCGCCGTCGAGCTTGGCCGCCACGACCTGACCCTTGCGGGCGCCGAGCGCGTCGAGGGCATCCGCCACCGTCGCACCGTCATCCACGCTCGCCGACGCGCCCTCCGGGGTCTTCACGGTCACCTGTTCGGCCACGGCATGCTCCTCGCGGGTCGGTCGCCGCGAGGATAGCGGGGACGGCCCGCCTCACTCCGCTGGCGCCAGCCGGAAGGGCTCGTCGAGGCCGTCCCAGATCTGGGGGGTCTGCTGCTCGGCGGTGCGGTGGTGGATCCGCGGCGCCGCTTCCCGGAAGGCTTCCTGCACGCTGGGGGGCTCCGCGGCGGTCTCGCGATCACCCACCCGCAGCGCCTCGGCGAACAGGTAATGGCCCTGCACGCTGTGACCGGTCTCGGGATCCTCGTGGGACTTCTCCGCGGTCTTGGACGAGTAGGTGATCACCCGCCCGTCGCGGTGTAGCTGGGGCGAGCGGAGCCCCTGAGCGTGGCAGCCCTGGAAGCTCATCCACATGCGGTCGGCCTCGACGCCGGCGAAGCGGTCGCCCACCTCGTGGGCCCATAGGTAGTCGTGATCGGCAGGCCACAGTGCCGTGACCCCGTCGCGGTGCTGGAGGTGTCCGGAGAAGCTGACGACCACCTCGCTGGTGCCGTCGGTGCGGTCGGCGAGCCACTCGATGCCGGCGCGGATCATCTCGCCGGTGGCGTCGGCGTCGGTCAACACCAGCACATGGTCGTCGCGCCAGCCGGCATCCTCCAGCATCCCGGCGAGCACGCGGGCGTCGGGCACCGAGCCGAACGTGTCCGCCACCCCGCCTCCCTGGTAGGCGTTCACACCCACGACCAGCGCCCACCGCCGGCTCGCCGCGTCGTCGCGTTGACGCGCCTGCGCGTGGGCGGGGAAGCGCTCGGCGAGCGTCGCCGCCCGTCGTTGGCGCTCCGTGTCGCGATCCCCCTCGGGTTCCCCGTCGCCCTGCACAGCCGGGCCGCGATGCCCGTTGTCATCGTCCGAGCCGTCGCCACGACGGGCCACCGCTGCCCGCTCTCCCACCCGCTCGCCGCCGTCGACGTACTGCGCGTCGATGGCCGGTGACGGCAGCTCGGGCGGATCGGCCGTCGCCGGCTCGGGCACGGCCCGGCCGTGCGGCATGGCCGCGGGCTGGGGGCCGCGGTCGTCTCCGTGTGTGGTGACCACCACCGGCTGCCGCCCACCGTCCCCGTGCCCTTCGGGCTCTCCCGATTCTCGCGGGGTCGCCAGCACGGTGGCCACGCCCACCATCAGCGCGGTCGAGCCCAAACCCGTCAGCGCGGCACCCAGCCGCGCCCACGGCGGACACGCGCGGGCAGGTGCGGCGAGGTGGAACATGCCCGCCACTCTAGGCCCGCTCCCGAGGGGTTCGAATCCCGGTGGCAGCCGTAGCGAGGACACCGACGTTCAGGCCCCGCCGTGGCCCCCCGGCGTGGGCTCGGGAGGTTTCGAACCTCCGGCCTCTGCCGTGTGAAGGCAGCGCTCTCCCACTGAGCTACGAGCCCGTCGCGACGGCAGGATAGCGTTCGCCGCCGGGGTGCAACGAGGCGGCCCGCCGCGTTCAGGCGTCGAGCTCGGCCTCGGCGACCAGCTCGCCAGCGCCGTCTTGCACGCGCAACCGCTGATCGCCGGGCTCTCGCTCCACGAGCACGAACAGCCGACCCTCGATGACCTCGGCAGGCACCGAACGTGACTCGTCAGCGCTATCGAGCAGCGTCACGCGGTGAGGGGTGTCGGTGTCGAGGCCGTCCACGACGAGGGCGATGTCGCGCCCGTCCGTTCGGACGGTGGCCGAGACCCCCACCCGCTCGTACGAGAGCGGCACCTCGTCGCCGTGCTCGAGCACCGCGGTGGCGGCGGTGCGATCGACGACCTCCTGTCGGAGCTGCTCGGCCTGGCCGCGCAACAGAAACACGTAGACCGACAGCGCGATGAGCGCCAACAGCAACACCACCAGGGCAGCCCACGGCCACAGCGACGGCCGCGCCGGCGGCGGAGCGGCGAGCGGCTGCTCGCGTTCCTTGGTGTCGAGGGCGTGCTCGGGTTCTTCCTGGGGCTGTTCGCGGCGGAGGTCGCGTTCCACGCCGGCGAGGTCGGAGGCGATGGCGCGAAGCTCACCCACCCGAGCGCGACAATCCGGACATTCCAGCAGGTGGGCCCGGAAGACGCGGCCGCGCTCCTCATCGAGGTCCCCCAGCACATGCGCCACGGCCATGTCCTCATACTCATGGTGGCCAGCGGGCTCGCCTGGCGGGGACATGCCGCGAGGATACCGCGCTCGCTGCCGCGTGTACGCCTCCGGGATGGTTGGCGTCTAGGAAGCGCCCACTTGCGGGGTCATCCGGGCCGGCTCGCGGCGGCGGAACCCGTCGGCGGGCAGGGCTTGCTGAGCCAGCCGGGTGGCGACCTCTTCGACCTCGTGGGGTTCGCGGTGGGTGATCAGCG
>CAYQMQ010000127.1:0-6374 GCA_964418395.1 uncultured Actinomycetota bacterium | reverse complement strand
ACGTCGGCTGCGGGACGGGTCGCGACGTGTTGGCGTTTGTGGTCGCGGGCGTCGAGGTGGTCGGGCTCGACCGCTCGCCGGCGATGCTGGCCACGCCCGGGCTGTCCGATCGGGTCGTCGTGGCCGACATGCGGGCCATCCCGTTTGCCGACCGGTCCGTGGACGGCTGGTGGGCGGTGGCCAGCCTGCTACACCTCGACCGGGCCGGTGTCCGCGCGACGCTGGCCGAGCTGGGGCGGATCAGCCGCGTTCCAGCCGTCGGGTTCGTGTCCGTCAAACGCGGCGACGGCGAGGCGTGGGAGCCGATGGACGGCGGCGCGGCCCGCTACGTCCGCTACTGGCAGGCGGGCGAGCTCGACGGCGAGCTGGCGGCCGCCGGCTGGACGATCGAGCGGGCGTGGACGGCAGCCGACCCGCTCGGCCGCCAGCCCTGGCTGTCGCGGTTTGTGCGACGACCCGCCGCGGACGCCGCGCGATGAGCGAGCCGGCCGACCAGGGTGCCCTCGAGTTCGGCGAGCGCCTCGTGGCGCTGCTGGACGGCGGGCGTTTCACCGCCACCTACAAGTTCGCGGTCCTGCTGGCGCTGCTCGACGAGTGCCGCGCCGGCGTGGACCAGACCGGCCGGCCGCCGCGGGTGCTGTCGGGCAGAGCGGTGGGCCGCCGGGTCTTTGCCCTGTACTGGCCCCAGGCCCGCCCTCTGGGGGATCGCCAGGTCCGCCAGAGCACCACCCGCAACGACATCGTCAGCAAGATCGAGCAGCGCAAGCGCGACCTGGGCATCGCGCCGGGGGTGCCGCTCGCGGTGGCCCGCCGGCGCCACGCCGCGCAGATCGCCGAGCTGGAACGCGAGGTGGTCACCACCGTCATCCGCATGCCGCTGGCCAAGCTGCAGCGGTTTGGCTGGGGCGGCGAGTCCATCGAGCAGCGCTTCATCTACGACTTTGGCTGGCCCGACGAAGTCGCCGCCAGCCGTGTCCACGCCGACGATTTCGACGATCGCCTGCACCTGCGACCCGGCGTCCCCTCCTGGCTGGTGAGCATGGCGGGGCTGATCCGGCCGCTAGTGCAGCAACGCTGGGCGTCGTTCACCGCCGACCGCAACGCCGACCATCTCGGCGAGGCACAGCTGGAGGCGTTCCTGTTCGGCGCGGAGCGCCGCAACCTCGCCGCGGTGCGCCAACCGCTGCTGGAGGCTCAGGGCGGAACCTGCTTCTACTGCCACCACACGGTCAGCCAGCGCGCGGAGGTCGATCACTTCGTGCCGTGGGCGAAACACCCCGACGACGGCCTCGACAACCTCGTCGCCGCCCACGCCGCGTGCAACAACCGCAAGCGCGACGCCCTGCCGGCGGTGTGGCCTCACCTCGAGCGGTGGACGCAGCGGTTCGATCCGGCCTCCCACGAAGGCGAACGGTTTGCGCACGCGGCGAGCCAGGTGGACTGGCCGAGGTGGCCCGGGCGGACGTTGGGCGCTGCCCGCAGCCTCTACTTGTGGCTGCCGCCGCGCACGCCCCTGTGGCAGCACAAGTCGACGTTCGTCCCCAGCGATCCCGACGCGGCGGCCGCGCTGCTGGGAGGCGTGGCATCCACGGCACTCGCTGCAGAAGAGCGATCGCCGTACGACTAGACGATCCGCACCAGAGCCGGCGGGCTATCCGCCCCAGCCCGGAGTGCCTGTGCGTGGTTGGAACAGCAGATAGACGAGGTAGAAGGGGCCGAGCCAGACCGACCAGGCAAGGCCGGTGTCCCATCGTCGGCCCCGGCCGGGCGCCAGCAGTGCACCGACGAGCCCGAAGGCAATGGGGATGCCGAAAGCGAACAGCCCTCCGACCGCGAGACCGATCAGAATCATCGCCCAGCGCAACACGAACATCCTGGCACCGTAGCGCGAGGTGCTCGCCGATGTGGGCGCTCACTGCACTCCCAGTACGACTACGACGACAACTGGTGGCACACCATCTGGCTCGAGGCGGTGTGCCCCCGGCGGCCCGGCACCATCGCCACGCTCGGGCAGGACAGGCGCGGCACGGGGCGACGCGGTGGTGAGCGGGCGTGTCGGATGTGGCCGCTGGCGTGGGGCGGCCATCGCCACCGGCGCGGGATGGCCACCCAATCACAGGGTGCAGGTCGCGATCGTCTGTGCGAGCTGGCGGATGTCGGCTTGGCCTGTGAACTCGAGCCGCACGTTGCCGAGGCCGCTGAACCAAAGGTCCAGCTCCGCATCGCGGTCGAACATCCCGGCGGTCTCGATCGAGAAGGCCTGGATCTTGCTGTAGGGCAGGGAGGTGTAGTCGCGCTTCTTGCCCGTCATGCCTTGCACGTTGACTGCGATCAGCCGTTTGTCTGTGAAGACGACGAAGTCGCGCGCGGTCTTGAAGCTCGACAGGATTTCTTCGCCGACCACCAAGATCGGTGTGATCGACGGGGCGATGTCCTCGATCTTGCAGGGATCGAGCTTGAACACGGCTCCGTTCGAGAAATCGATCATGACGGCAGCCCCTTATCCGGTCGGTTTCCCACCCTTTCGCACTGCGGCTGGCACCGGCGTGGGCGACCGCTTGCGCTGCGCCGGACCGGCGAGCTAACGCCGGCGCCGTGTGTCACCGCGGTTCATGATCTGACGCCGTGCGCGGTGGCCGGCGTGGCGCGCCCTGGTGCGTACGAAGCGCTGCGCGCGCCACGCCCACACGAACTCCGTGGCCAGGATCGCCAGGCCCACTCCCACGACGACCAGCCCGGGCCCGGGCAACATGAGCAACACCAGCCCGGCAAGGACCACGGCGAAACCGGCCAGCGTGACCGCGACGCGACGCAGGCCCCAGCGGCGCCCCGCGAGCTTCAATCGGATGCGGTCGGTTTCCTCGCCCATTGCCCGCACGATAGCCGGAACGGGAGTTGCTGGTACATGCGTCGGCGACACAAGGGGAGCTACCTGGAAGCGTCGGCGACGAACGGGTTCAGCAGGGCCACCGCGGTGTCGGCGAGGTCGGCGGTGTTGCGGGTCACGAGCGTGAGCCCGTGCACCAGGGCTGTCGCCGCCATGAGGCTGTCGATGACCGACAGCGGGCGGGGGGCGTTGAGGTGGGCCCAGACGTCAGCGACCGCATCGTCGACCGACAAGGTCCGGCGTTGGCAGGCGCGCCGCAGCCGAGCGAACCACGTCGCCAAGTGCCCGGCTGCGACCGGATCGCGCTGATGCAACCGCAGGATGCCCAGGCGGATCTCGGCGAGCACCAGCACCGACAGAGCGAGATCGTCGCTGTCGACGCCGGCGAACCACTCGCGCACGCCACGGTCGCCACGATCGCCCTTGCGCAGCTCGGAGATCACGTTGGTGTCGACCAGGTATCTCACAGCTCAACGCCACGCGGTCGGTCGCTGATGCGGGCGAAGTCGGCATCCTCGCCCACCGAGGGCATCTCGGCCAGCACCGCCTTCGCGTCCTCCGCGGGCTGCTCCAGGAGAGCCTCGCGCAGGACTTCGCGGTGCTCGGCCTCCGCCGAGCGACCGTGTCGGGCCGCTCGCTCCTTCAGCGCCCGGACGAGGTCGTCGTCGAGGTTGCGCACCACCAACTGTGCCATCGCGCACCACCTTCCCTGTTGCTATCAATGATAGCGAACGGCTGCGAGCGCGGCGAGGGGCGCCGGCGACCGGTCGCTTCTGACCGTGCCTCCTTCGCTCTGTCACAGGGTCGCAGTAGATTCCTGAAACCATGAGCGAAGCGACCCCGCAGACCGACAGCGCCGGCGAAGTCGGGAAGCCGGCCCGCGTCGCCGTCCTGCCCGGTGACGGGCGTCGCCTGCTCGGGCAGGTCGACGCCTTCCGGTACGCCACCGTGCCGAATGCGCCGACCTACCGGGCGATCGTGCAGGTGTGCTACGAAGCGATGCAGCGCTACGTCATCGAGCTGCGCCCGCACGACATCCTCCGGGCGCTGCGCGAGAGCGGCCTGGCGGTGGACGTCGACGACATCGACACGCTCGAGACCGAGTACCTCGAGCCGCTGAAGCGGTGGGGCAACCTCGCCGCCACCGCCGACCCCGCCGGCGTCGAGCGGCTCGAGGACTTCTACCGCCGTCGGCTCGTCTACCACCTCACCGAGGTCGGCGAGGCCGCCCACCGCGCCGTCAGCGAGGTGGAGCGCACCGTCGGCCGCTCCGGCTCGCTGCAGACCAACATGCTGGTCAAGATCCGCGACGGGCTCGCCGCGCTCGCCGACGGCGCCGCCCGCGCCGACCCCGACGAGCTGCTGCGGCTGCTCCACGACGTCCACACCGCCTTCGACACGCTCACCCACGAGGCCAACCGGTTCATGACCGACCTCGGCGCGGTGCTGTCCGGCGACCGCTCCGACGAGGACGACGAGCGCTTCGTGGCCTTCAAACAGGCCGTACTCGCCTACATCAGCCGCTTCGTCGAGCAGCTTCGCGGGCTTGCCGACGAGATCCTCGCCCACCTCGATGCCGTCGAGACGGCCGATCCGGCCGCCCTCATCGACTGCGCCGCCGCGTCGCCGGACCTGCCCGACTTCAGCGGCGACGGGGCCGGCCCGGCGCGGTGGGCCGCCGACCAGCGCGAACGGTGGGTCGGCATCGTCTCCTGGTTCCGTGGCTCGGACGCCGACGACGAGCCCACCGTGGAGCGACTCGCCTCCTTCGCCGTCGGTGCCGTGGTCACCCTCACCCGCACGCTGGCGCGGCTCAACGACCGCCGCGGTCGGCCGGTGGACCGCACCACCGACTTCCTCACGCTGGCGCGCTGGTTCGCCGCCTGCGACTCCGACGCCGACGCCCACCGGCTGTGGCGCACCGCGTTCGGGCTGCACAGTGCCCGCCATGTCCACCTCGCCGAGGCCGACCCCGAGCTCACCTCCACCCGGTCGAGCTGGTGGGAGGCCACCCCCGTCGAGGTGCCCACCCGGTTGCGCACCCACGGCTCGACGCCGCGGCAGGGCCGCCACCCCCGCGCGGCCGACTTCTCCGACCAGCGCCGCTGGCTCGCCGCCCGCGCCCACCGTGAGCGCGAGCAGCTCGAGCTGGCCCTCGCGCGCCTCGCCGGCCGGCCGCTGCGACTGTCCGACGTCGCCGAGCTCGACGTCGGCGAGTTCGACCTGCTGCTGTCGCTGCTCGACGCGGCGTTGTCCACCCCGCGCGACGCCAACGGCATCCGCGCGACCCGCACCAGCGACGGCCGCCTGCACGTGGCGCTGCACCCGCCCGTCGGGTCGACCACCACCACGCTGGCGACCCCGGCGGGCCGGCTGCACGCCCCCGACTATCGCGTCGAGATCACCGACCTCGCCGGCCGGGTCGTGGGGTCCGGTGCCGACCACGAGGAGCGGTCCGGATGAGCGCCCGCCCCACGCCGACCGGTGCGGTGCAGGCGGCGCAGTCCGAGGCCGCCGCCGCAGAGCAGCGCCGCGCCATCCGTGCGCTGCTGGCGCGGCCGCTGCTGGGCCAGCGGGAGGACCCCGAGGTGTACGCCGCCATCGTGGGCCACCGCCGCGAGCTCACCGAGTGGTTCGCCGAGCACACCGGCTGGCACCTCGTCGTCGACGTCTCCGGCGGCCACGCCCGGCTGCACAAGACTGACGCCCGCGCCGACGACACCCGCCCGGCCACCGCCGGCCGCCAGCAGCGCCCCTTCGACCGTCGCCGCTACACCCTGCTGTGCCTGGCCCTGGCTGCCCTCGACGAGCGCGGCGCGCAGACCACGCTGCGCCGGGTCGCCGAGGACGTCACCGCCCACAGCCGCGAGCAGGAGGGCCTCACCGCCTTCGACGCCGCCCGCATGAGCGACCGCCGCGCCCTCGTCGACGCCCTCAAGCTGCTCACCGACCTCGGCGTGCTCGCCGTCCGCGACGGCGACAGCGACCGCTACGCCACGTCCGGCTCGGGCGACGCGCTCTACGACATCGACGACCGCCGCATCGCCCAGCTCGTCGCCGCGCCGTCGTCGCCGTCGCTGGCTGACGGGCCCGAGGCGCTCACCACCGAGGCCTACCCGGACTCCGAGGAGGGCGAGCGACTCGCGGCCCGCCACCGCGTGATGCGGCGGCTGCTGGACGAGCCGGTGGTGTACTACGACGACCTCGCCGACCGTGAGCGGGAGTGGCTGACCCACAGCCTGGCCCATGTGCGCGGGGTCCTCGAAGAGGGCTGCGGCTTTGCTGTGGAGCGCCGCGCCGAGGGGCTGCTGGCAGTCGACACCGACCGCGAGGTCACCGACGAGACCTTCCCCGACGGCGGCTCGACGGTCAAGCACGCCGCGCTGTTGCTCGCCCAGCAGCTGGCCGACGTCGCCCGCACCTCCCGCCGCGAGGCGTCGTCGGACGACGCCGCGGTCGACGCGCCGGAGATGGCCGAGGCCGACGT
>CAYQMQ010000126.1:0-6447 GCA_964418395.1 uncultured Actinomycetota bacterium | reverse complement strand
GCCCGCCGACGGCGAGATCGCCGACGTCACCCGCAAGAAGTGGGGCTTCCAGGCCCAGCAGCTGTTCGCCCGGGCCATGGGCCTGCGGGCCGAGCTGCTCGGCGACCAGCTGCTCGAAGAGCCCGTCTCGGAAATCACGCTGGTCGACGGCGAGACCGAGCGCAGCGCCCGCGACGCCGACGACGTCGTGGATCTCGGGGTCGAGGGGCTACTGCGCGTCGGGCTGCTCGAGACCTGGGCGGCCGGCGACCTCGACTTCGGCATCGCCGCCGGTCGGGCGCGCACGACGGATGTGAACGTGCTCGAGAACACGGTGGTGGAGGGTGGCTCGGTGCTGCGCGCCGAGGCGATCGACACCCGCGCCCACGTCACCTGCGAGGGCGAGGTGGCCGACCTTGGCGATGCGGCCACCACCCGGCTGGTCGGCGCCGAGGTGCTCGGCGAGCAGGTCCCGGTCGAGCCGGACCCGAACACGGTCATCACCGACCCGCTCGGGCTGGTGGAGGTGGTGCTCCACGAGGTCGACCGGTTGGAGAACGACCGGCTCGACACCGGCAACGCCAACGAGTACGGCTACCGCGCCCGCGGGGTGCGGGTCACGGTCCACGACCTGCTCGGGCTCCTGTCCGACGGCGCGCTCGAGCAGCTGCTCAACGAGTTGCCCGACAATCTCCTCAATCTGTCGGACGACGAGATCGACCGGCTCGTCGGTGAGCTGTTGGAAGAGGACGACGGCGACGACAGCCTGGCGTCGCTGCTGTCCACCCTGCAGGACCCCGCCACGCTCGAGGGCGGTGCCACGACGATGCAGGCCGAGGACGAAGACGTCACCCTCGAGGTCGTGATCAGCGAGGTCGAGACGGGTGCGGACTGCGAAGACCTCGGGCAGTTCGACGAGGCCGCCACGAGCGCGACGACGGCCGGCGCCGAGACGCAGTCGGTGGACTTCGAGTCGTTCGAGTTCCTGGCCGAGCTCGAGGAGGAGAGCCCGGGGGCGTTCACCGAGGAGCAGCGCAAGGTGCTCGAGGTCTACCGGGCCATGCAGCGCCGCTGACCTCTGGGCGAGCCGCCGCTGACCTCAGACCAAGCCGCGGCTGATCAGCTCCTCGGCGATCTGCACGGTGTTGAGCGCCGCGCCCTTGCGGAGGTTGTCGCCGACCACGAAGAAGTTCAGCGCGTGGTCGTCGACCAGGTCGAGGCGCACCCGCCCGACCGCGATCTCGTCGCGGCCCGCCCACGCCAGCGGCGTCGGGGCCTGCTCGACGACGAGGCCGGGGAAGTTGTCCATGGAGGCCACGGCCTCGGCCTGCGACCGCACCGGGTCGGCGAACACGGCGCGCACCGCGATCGCGTGGCCGGCGATCACCGGCACGCGCACGCAGGTGGGGGCCACGGCGAGCTCGGCCAACCCGAGGATCTTGCGCGACTCGTTCTGGAGCTTCATCTCCTCGTCGGTGTAGCCCTCGTCGTCGACCGTGCCGAGCAGCGGCACCACGTTGAAGGCCAGCACGTCGGCGTGCACCTGGGGCTCGGCGGCCTTCGACCGGGCGCGGGCGCCATCGGTGCGCAACAGCTCGGGGTCAGCGCTCAACACGCTGTTCTGCTCCACCAGCTCGTCGACGCCTTTCTGCCCGGCCCCTGAGGCGGCCTGGTAGCTGGTGGCGGTGAAGCCGATCAGCCCGAAGGCGTCGTGCAGCGCCTTCAGCGGCAGCATGGCCGTCATCGTGGTGCAGTTGGGGTTGGCCACGATCCCGCGTCCGCCATGGTGCAGCCGGTCGAGCGCGTCGGCGTTGACCTCGGTGACCACCAGCGGCACGTCGTCGGTCATGCGCCACGCCGACGAGTTGTCCACCACCATCGCGCCGGCCTGCACCGCCCGGGGGGCGTGCTCGCGGGCGACGCCCTTGCCGGCGGAGAACAACGCGATGTCCACGCCGTCGAACACGTCGGGGTCGTCGATCGACCGCACCGTCAGCCGGTCGCCGCGGAAATCCAGGGTGGTGCCTGCCGATCGGGGGGAGGAGATCAGGCGCAGCTGGCCACAGGGGAAGTCGCGCTCCTCGAGGATGGTGCGCAGATCGCGCCCGACCGCGCCGGTCGCTCCGACGATCGCGACGGTGCGCTCGGTGTGGTCGCGGTTGCCGCCTCGGCTCATGATGCTCCCTCGATCGCGGTGGCGGTATTGGCGGCGCCGAGGCCGAAGCGCTCGTGCACCGCGCGCACGGCGGTCTCCACATCCTGCTCACGCACGACCACCGAGACACGGATCGTGGAGGTGGAGATCATCTCGATGTTGACGCCCGCGTCGGACAGCGCGGTGAACATCTGGGCGGCCACGCCCGGGTGGGTCTTCATCCCGGCGCCCACCAGGCTGACCTTGCCGATCCCCTCGTCGAAGTCGATGTCGGCGTGGCCGATCTCGGTGCGCAGCGCGTCCAAGCGGCGCAGCGCCGCCGGGCCGTCGGCGCGCGGGACCGTGAAGGAGATGTCGGTGGTGCCGTCGGCCGACACGTTCTGCACGATCATGTCCACGTTGATGGACTCGTCGGCCAGCGCCGTGAAGATGCGCGAGGCGACGCCGGGCTGGTCGGGCACGTTGCGCACCACGACCTTGCCCTCGCTGCGGTCGTGGGCGACCCCGGAGACGATCGCTTGTTCCATCACGTCCTCCTCTGCGACGACCAGGGTGCCCTCCACCCACGCGAAGGAGCTGCGCACCATCACCGGCACGTTGTGGTTGCGGGCGTACTCGACGCTGCGCACCTGCAGCACCTTCGCGCCGGACGCGGCCAGCTCGAGCATCTCCTCGTGGCTGACGCGGTCGAGCTTGCGGGCGTCCGGGCAGATGCGCGGGTCGGCGGTGTAGACGCCGTCGACGTCGGTGTAGATCTCGCACACCCCTGCGCCGACGGCGGCGGCCAGCGCCACCGCGGTGGTGTCCGAGCCGCCCCGGCCGAGCGTGGTCACGTCCCGGGAGTCGCGGCTGACCCCCTGAAAGCCGGCGACGATCACGATGTGGCCGTCGCCGAGCGCGTCGGTGATCCGGCCCGGGGTGATGTCGATGATGCGGGCCTTGCCGTGCACGGTGTCGGTGATGATCCCGGCTTGGCTGCCGGTGAAGCTGCGGGCGCTCAAGCCCTCGGTTTCGATGGCCATGGCCAGCAGCGCCATCGAGATGCGCTCGCCCGCCGTCAACAGCATGTCGAGCTCGCGCCCGGCCGGCTCGTCCATGATCTCGTGGGCCTGGGCCAGCAGGTTGTCGGTGGTCTTGCCCATCGCCGAGACGACGACCACCACGTCGTGGCCCTCGCGCTTGGCCTGGGCCGCGCGAGCGGCCACGTGCTTGATGCGGTCGGTGTCGGCGACGGAGGACCCGCCGTACTTCTGAACGACGATCACCGTGAGCGCGCCTCGGTCGACAGGGGTGGGCTCGTCCAATCAGGCGGCTTGCGCCGCGCTCGGCGGGCATGGTAGCCGCGCCGTGGGCGCCTTGATGCGAGCGGCTCAGAGCCGGGTGCGTCCCGAGAACGCACGGCCGAGCGTCACCTCGTCGGCGTACTCGAGATCGCCGCCCACCGGAAGGCCCGCCGCCAGCCGGCTCACCGACAGCTCCATCGCCTTGAGCATCTTGGTCAGATAGCTCGCGGTCGCCTCCCCCTCGACGTTGGGGTTCGTCGCGAGCACCACCTCGGTGACGCCCTCCGCGCCGATGCGGCCCATGAGCTCCTTGACCCGCAGCTGGTCGGGTCCGACCCCGTCGATCGGGCTGATCGCTCCGCCCAGCACGTGATAGCGGCCGCGGAACTCGCCGGTGCGCTCGATGGCCACGAGGTCGCGGGCCTCCTCCACCACGCACAGCACCGTGGGATCGCGCCGCGTGTCCCGGCACACGCGGCACTCCTCGGCGTCGGTGACGTTGAAGCAGCGCTGGCAATAGCGCATCTGGCGCTTGACGGCGACGATCGCGTCGGCCAGGCGCTGGGCGTCCGCCTCGTCGACGGCCAGCAGATGGAACGCCAGGCGCTGCGCGCTCTTCGGGCCGACGCCCGGCAGACGGCCGAGCTCGGTGATCAGCTCTTGGACAGGGCCTTCGTAGTCCATGCGGCAGCAGCTCGCCGACGCCTAGAACATGCCGGGCGGCAGGCCCATGCCGGCGCCGAGATCGCCCATGCGGTCGTCTTCGAGGTCCTTGGCGGCGCGCAGGACCTCGTTCACCGCGGCGGTGACGAGGTCCTGCAGCATCTCGACGTCGTCGGGGTCCACCGCCGCCGGGTCGATGTCGACCCGTTTGAGCTCGCCGGTCCCGGTCGCGACCGCCGTCACGGTGCCGCCTCCCGCCGAGCCGCTGACCTCCTCGGCGGCGAGCTCCTCTCGGACCTTTTCCATCTTGCGCTGCAGCGCCTGGGCCTGGCGCATCATCTGGTTCATGGCGGGAGCTCCCAGCAGGGTCGCGGATGGCGCCGAGACGGCGGGGCGATGTGCCCCAGCCTACTGGCGCGCCTCAGCGTCCACCGGCATCCGCGTCACCCAGCGGGTGGGCGCCGAGCTCGCGCTGCAGCCGCTGCACCGCCTCCTGGTGGGTGGGGCCGTCGTCGGCGGCGTCGCCGTGGGCTTCGGCGGCCTCGACCTCGCTGACCGCTTCGGACTCGCTCGCCGGACTCGCGGCCGGCGGTCCGGGCGTGGCCCCGTGATCCTCGTCCGGGGCCGGCGTGGCCGCCACCGGCGCGACCCCCGCCGGCTCATGGTCGAGCATCTGGGCTTTCACCCGCAGCCGCACTCCGAAGACCGTTTCGAGCGCCTCAGCCGCCGGCTCTTGAACCCGATCGTCGGCCACTTGCTGGCCGTGCCCGGCATACTGCGGACCGTAGGCGAGGGTGAGCACCTTGGCGTTCAACGCGCTCGGTGCCCCCGCCTCCAGGGTCATGTGCGCCAGCCGCTTGCGCGCCTTGGCGGCCTCGAGCACCTCGGGCCAGCGAGCCTGGATCTGCTCGAGCGTCAACCCGCTGCTGACGGGCTCGCCAACCGCCGGCCTGTCAGACGCAGGAGCGGGCTCGGGCTCCGCGGCCGCGGGTTCGGGCGAAGACGGCTCAGGCTCTGGCGACTCAGGCTCAGACGGCTCGGGCTCAGACGGCTCGGGCTCAGACGGCTCGGGCTCAGACGGCTCAGGCTGTGTCGCTCCTTCGGTGGGGAGGGCCTCGGGCTGAGCGTCGCTGTCCGTTCCCTCGCCGCGGGGCGAGGTACCGCCGCCGCGCTCGAGGCGGTCCAGTCGGGCGGCCAGCGCCTCCGGATCGCCGGTCGTCTCCGGGCGGGCTGCCTTGATCAGCGCCAGCTCCAGCGGCAGCCGCACGTTGCCGCGCCGCATCTGCGCCTGGGCTTCGGCGAGCAGCTCCACGGCGCGCAACAGCTCGGTGAGGCCGAGCCGACCGGCCTGGCCGGCCAGCTCGGCGCGGGTGTCCTCGCCCAGCTCGAGCAGGTCGGAGTCGGGGGCGGCGCACACCAGCATCAGCCGGCGCAGGTGCTCGGTCGCGTCGCGGGCCAGCTGGCGCAGGTCCACCCCCGAGTCGGCCAGCCGGCCCACCAGCGCGCACAGCCCGGCGACGTCGCCGGCGGCGATCCCGTCGGTGAGCTCGCCGAGCACGCCGCTGCCGACGGTGCCCAGGACCTCGGCCACGGCCTCGGAGCCGATGTCGTCGCCGACGAAGGCGCGGACCTGATCGAGCACGCTCAGGGTGTCGCGCACGCTGCCGTCGCCGGCGCGGACCACCAGGTCGCGGGCCACCGGGTCGAGGCTCAACCCTTCGCGGGCGGCAACGTCGTCGACGTGGCCGGCGAGCGCGGCGGCGCTCACCCGGCGGAAGTCGAACCGCTGGGTGCGCGACAGGATCGTGTCCAACACCTTGTGGGGCTCGGTGGTGGCGAACACGAACAGCACGTGGCCGGGCGGTTCCTCCACCGTCTTGAGGAAGGCGTTCCAGCCCGCGGTCGACAGCATGTGGCACTCGTCGACGATGTAGACCTTGACGCGCGCCTGCGCGGGCGCGAACGCCACCCGGTCGCGGAGATCGCGGATGTCGTCGACGCCGCCGTGGCTGGCCGCGTCGATCTCGACGACATCCACATGCGATCCGTCGGCGATGTCGGTGCACGGCTGGCACTGCCCGCACGGGGTGGCCGTGGGCCCGTTCACGCAGTTCAGCGCTTTGGCGAGGATGCGGGCGGTGGAGGTCTTGCCGGTGCCCCGCGGGCCGGTGAACAGATACGCGTGGTGCACGCGATCGGTGTCGACCGCCCGCGCCAGCGTCTCCGTGATGTGGCCCTGCCCGACCACGTCGGTGAACGTCTGCGGCCGATAGGTGCGGTACAGCGAGCGATGGTCCACAGCCACGGCTGCCTCGGGTTGGGGAGGAAGGTAGCGCGGTCGCCACTGGACGGACGCCGGTGAGGCGA
>CAYQMQ010000125.1:0-6577 GCA_964418395.1 uncultured Actinomycetota bacterium | reverse complement strand
TCTGGCGACACCGCCCGCCGCGAGCTCGAGACCCGCGCCGCCGGGCTCAAGGCCGCGGCCACGTGGCATGCCAGCGCAACCATCCAGGCGTGCCGGGAAGCATGCGGCGGCGCGGGCTATCTCGCGGCCAATCGGCTGGGCCAGCTCAAAGCCGACACCGACGTGTTCACCACCTTCGAAGGCGACAACACCGTTTTGCTGCAGCTGCTGGCCAAGGGGTTGCTGACCGGCTACCGCGAACAGTTCGACGATCTCGACGCCCTGGGCATGGCCCGCTTCGTGGCCGACCAGGTGGCCGGCACGGTGGCCGAACGCATCGCGATGCGCCCGCTGGTGCAGTCGCTGGTCGACGCGGTGGCCGGCCGCGAGGACGACACCGACCTGCGCGAGCGCGGCTGGCACTGCCGCATGCTGACGTGGCGCGAGCAGCACACGCTCGAAAGCCTTGCCAGCCGTCTCAAGAATGCCGTCGACGGCGGCACGGACCCGTTCACCGCCTTCAACGACTGTCAGGACCACGTACTGCTGGCCGCCCGCGCCCACATCGACCGGGTGGTGCTGGAAAGCTTCACCGAAGCGATCGCCGCTTGCGCCGACCCCGACACCGCCGAGCTGTTGTCCCAGGTCTGTGACCTGCACGCGCTGGCCACCATCGAAACCGAACGGGCCTGGTTCATGGAGCACAATCGGTTGTCGGCCGCTCGGGCCAAGGCCGTCATCGACACCGTCAACCGCCTGTGCGACGAGCTCCGCCCTCACGCCCGCCTTTTGGTCGATGGGTTCGGCGTGCCCGATCAGGCCGTGGCCGCCCCGATCGGCCTGGGCGATCACACGTCACCGCCGCCGTCCCCGCCGCGAGGATGACGGCGCGTCGACGCGGCGACGAGCCTGACGGGCCGTCGACGCGCGGCGCCAGCGTGTTGGCTGGCTGATGGTCTCGGCCAAAAGGGAAATGGACGAGTGGGCGGATCTGTCATGATGCCCCTCACTCGAGGGGAAGGCTTGCGCGCGAACTGTCGCAGGAGAGGAGTGTCATATGGCTGAGACCTTCGATGTGGTCGTGATCGGCGGCGGGGCAGTGGGTGAGAACGCGGCGGCCCGCCCGGCGTCGCATGGGCTGGAGGTGGCGCTGGTGGAGGAGCACTTGCTGGGCGGGGAGTGTTCGTATTACGCGTGCATGCCGAGCAAAGCGTTGCTGCGTCCGGGTGAAGCGTTGGAGGCGGTCAATCGGGTTCCGGGCGCGCGCGAGGCGGTGACTGGGGATCTGGATGTGGACGAGGCGCTGGCGCGCCGGGATGCGCTGGCGTCGCACTGGGACGACACCGGCCAGGCCGAGTGGGTGACAAGTGAGGGGATCACCCTGGTTCGCGGGCATGGACGGCTTGCCGGCGAGCGGGCGGTGGAGGTCGTCGAGCTTGACGGGGGCACGCGGTCGCTGCAGGCGCGGCGGGCGGTGGTGTTGGCCACCGGCAGCCGGGCGGCGATCCCGCCGATCGAGGGAATGGACGAGACCCGTGTGTGGGACAGCCGTGACATCACGACCGCCAAGGAGGTGCCGGAGCGGCTGATGATCGTCGGCGGCGGGGTCGTCGGGGTGGAGATGGCCCAGGCGTGGCGATGGCTGGGGGCTGGTGAGGTCACCATCGTGGAGATGGCCGACCGGCTGCTGTCGTTGGAGGAGCCCTTCGCCGGCGAAGAGCTCGCCGACGCGTTGCGTGGGCAGGGCATCGAAGTGCGTACTGGGGCGCAGGTGACGGCGGTGTCGCGGCCGGCCGATGACGCGCCGGTGGCTGCCACGCTCGCCGACGGCTCGCAGTTGACCGCCGACGAGCTGGTCGTGGCGGTGGGCCGCCAGCCCATCACCGACGACGTCGGCTTGGACACGGTCGGGCTGTCGCCCGGCACGTATGTGGACACCGACGACCACATGCGGGCCCGCGGGGTCGAGGGCGAGTGGTTGTATGCGGTGGGCGATTGCAACGGCCGGAACTTGTTGACTCACATGGGCAAGTACCAGGCGCGTGTCGCCGGGGATGTGATCGCCGGCCGGCCCGCCCAAGCCTGGGCCGATCACGGAGTGACCCCGCGGGTGACGTTCACCGACCCGATCGTGGCCGCGGTGGGCCTGACCGAGGCCGCTGCGCGCGATCAGGGCTTAAATGTGACGTCGGTGACCCACGACACCGGGGCGGTCGCGGGGGCGGTGGCCAAGGGCGAGGGGATTTCGGGCACCAGCCAGCTGGTCATCGACGACGACCGGCGAGTGGTGGTCGGGGCAACGTTCACCGGCCCCGGCGTCGAGGAGATGGTGCATGCGGCCACGATCGCCATCGCCGGCCAAGTCCCGGTCGACACGCTGTGGCACGCCGTGCCGTCGTTTCCCACCATCAGCGAGGTGTGGCTGCGGATGCTCGAGGCCTACGGCCTGTAACGTGCGAAGCCAGGCGGTCACGCCGTCACTCCGCGATCTCGCGCATGATCTGCTGGATCTCCTCTTCCGAGCGCCCCTCGGCGCGCAGCCGCTCGGCCAGGAACTCCCGGAGCTCCTTCTCGGTGGGCTCGCGATCGCCGAAACGCTGTTGCATCTCGGTCGTCAGCGTTTCGAGGATCCCGTGCAACTGCTCGAAATCGATCTCGGGGTCGGACATCGCTGGTGTGAACCCTCCACGTCGTCTCACAGTCGGCACAGTATCGTCCGGCTACGTTCGCTCGACCCGCGCCTTCGCCCGGTTGGCCCCTTCCGAGTCAGTGCGACGCCCGCAGCATCATGAGACCGAGGATGAACACGCCCAGGCCGATCACCAGCATCCGCAGCTCGCGGATGTGCCAGGTGCGCCACACGCCAAAACCAGCCAAGCCGATCACGATCACGACCTGCACGACGACCATCGCGTCGGTGGTAGGCCGGATCACGTCTCGGGCCAAGTCCGTGATGACGTCCACCCCGTGTCCTTCCCTCGGACGCCGACGATCCGGCGGCAGCGGAGGCCGGGCTCAGTCCCGCCGGGCGACCACACCGAGGTAGGCCGCGGTCCCGGCCACCGCGGCGCCCGCCAGCGCCGAACGCCACGACACTCTCCGGCGCAATCCGCCCAGGAGCATCGTGGCGGCGTCGGCAACGCTCACCGCGATGCCCCACCGCAACCAACGGTCGAGGTCCTCGCCCTCCGACTGCAGCAGCCCGGCGCCGAGCATGGCGTCCCGTGCGGCGAACAGACGGGCAGGCACTGCCAGCGACTCTTGGCGGTCGCTGTCGAGGCCGAAGGTCCTGGCCACCGCGTTCGGAGCGAACCACGCGACGCCGAACGCGAGCCGCAAGGTCGCGAGCGCTGTCCGGGCCTCGGCGGGGGTGGGTTCGCGCACGCAACGGGCGAGCTCGCCCGGGCGGGCGAGCACGGCGCGTGTGGTGGACCGTGGGCGGCCGGTCAGCAATGTCATCATCTCTCCTTGGCGGTCGGGTGTTGGGCCGTGAGGGCAGTGGATGGTCGCAGTCGCCGTCAGTCTCGGCTCACGCCGAGTCGCATTCGGGTTCTCCCACGGTCGACAGCGTGCCAGAGCCCCGTGTGGTCGGGTGCGTCCCCCGCCGATCGCTGATGACACGCCGCCCCTTGCGCGTGTCACCGCGGTGCGGTGTGATGGGTTGGAACGTCGGGCGTTGAGGGGAAGGCCATGGGGGAGACCACACCCGCCGAGATCAGGGAGGTACAACGCGCCAGCTGGGACACCGCCGCCGCAGGCTGGTGGCGGTGGTGGCCGACCACGGAGGCTGGCAGCGACCAGCTGAACCGCCGGCTGCTGGCGATGGCCGGCCTGGATGAGGGCATGCGGGTGCTGGACGTCGCCACCGGCATCGGCGAGCCGGCCTTGTCGGCCGCCGAGATGGTGGGTTCGACGGGCTCGGTGGTCGCCACCGACGTGTCCGAGGCGATGCTGGATATCGCGCGCGAGCGCATCGCAGACGCCGGCGTGGCCAACGTCGAGCTCGTGTGCGCCGACGAGCAGCTCGCCGGAGTCGATGGCATCTTTGACGCGATCCTCAGCCGGTGGGGGGTGATGTTCTTCGCCGACGTGCCGGGCTTTTTGGTCCGTGCGCGTGAGTTGCTGCGTCCCGGCGGCCGGCTTGCCCTGGCGGTGTGGGCCTCGCCGGATCACGTGCCGATGGCCTCGGCCTTCGCCGCTGCCGCGCAAGTCCTCGGCGTCCCGTCACCGCCGCCGGATGCGCCGGGGCCGTTCCGCTTCGCTGACGTCGACGCCTTCGCGGCCACGCTCGCCGACGCCGGGTTCGCCGACATCACCGTCGACCTCGCCACCGTGCGCCTGGAGTTCGACTCTGCGGAGACGTTCACCCGGTTCATCGGCGACGTGGCCGCGCCCATCCAAGCCTGGATCGCCGAGCAGCCGGAACGTGCCGACGAGGTGTGGGCAGCGGTGACCGAGGCTGCGCGAGCCTTTGAGCAGCCCGATGGCGTTGTCATGGACAACACTGCGCCGCTGTTTGCTGCCGCGAAGCAATAGCTTGCCTGTAGCGACATGAGCCTCGACATGGAGTTGGCTGTGGTCGAGTGGGCCGTCTCCCCGCGATGCGTCGGGCGACGGGCGTGACCGCGGACCTGCTGCTGCACCTGGTCGGCGCTAGCGAGTGGACGCTGGACCACGGGCGCTACGCGCCGGGCTCGTTGACCGCCGAAGGATTCGTGCATCTGTCGGCCCCACACCAGGTGCACCGGGTCGCCGACGCCCGCTTCGCAGGTCGCGACGACCTGTTGCTGTTGGTCATCGACCCGAACCGCCTCGACGTCGAGGTGGTGTGGGAGGACACGTTCGGCGAGGGGGAAGAGTTCCCGCACGCCTACGGGTCGGTGCCACGGTCGGCGGTCGTCGCGGTCCATGCCTACCAACCCGGTGCCGACCGCCGCTTCCCCCCCGCGTGGCAGGTCAGCGAGCTCGTGGCCTCGCCCGACGAGGCTCCTGGCGAGCCGCCTGAGGGCCTGCGCTTCGTGGACATCAGCCGCACCGGACACCAGCTTGGTCGCGGCCGGCTCACCGACCTGCCGGCCCGCCTGCCGCTGGGGGAACTGCTCGAACGTCGGGTCCGGGCCGAGGTCGCCGCGTACAACGCTCATCCCGGCCCGGTGTACGTCGGGCTCGTGCAGCCCCACGATGCGATGCGCTACTCCGACGGGGCACGGATGCACTTCCCGCGCCAACTCGACGGGGAGGTGTTCGCCGCCGCGGTCCGTGAGGCGCTGAGGGCGGGGCTGCTGTACCTCCGGGCGGGGCAACGGGTGTTGACCGCGCCCGACGACGAGGTGGCTGTCGCCGACCTCGACGAGGTCACGGTCGTGCTCCACCGCCCAGTGGTTGCCCACGACGTCTGATGCGCCTCGCAGAGACCGGCGGATGTATCCAGCGCGCGCCGGGCGAAAGAGTCCGGCTGGGCCGTTATGCCTCGACGGACGGGGCAGTGGGGAGGAGCGTGTCGGCCAACCCGGCGAGGGCTGTTACGGCCGGTGAGGTCGGGTGGGTGTCGTAGACGGCCACGCCGCGTCCGTCGGCGTCGGTGACCGCGGGGTCGTCGGGAACCGACAGGGTGGGCACGCAGAGGGCGGCGCCGAGACGGTCGGCGTGGTCGGTGTCCGCGGCGCAGCGGTTGGCGAGGCCGATGATCCGTTGCACGCCCATCTCGCGGGCGAGATGGGCGGCGCGGGTTGCGACGTCCACCGACTTCTCGCTGGGTTCGGCAACGATCACCACGACGTCGTCGGCTTGGGGCTGGGCCCAGATGAGGTCGTTGAGGCCCGCCTCGAGATCGGCCACCACCACGCGGTCGGCGGCGGGCAGGTCGCCGAAGAACCGCCGCGTGGTGAAATGCGAGCCGCAGCACAGGCACGAGTCCGTCGGACGTTCGATCTTGCCGGTGGCCACCAGTGCGACGCCGTCGGGGGCGCCCATGCCGTAGCGAGCGACGAGATCGTCGGGGTCGGGCATCGGCTGGTCGTGGGTGTGGCCGCTGGCGGTCAAGGCGTTGAAGATCGATGGCATGGTCTCGACCTGGTCGGCCGCCACGCCCAGCGACACGCCGAGGTTGGGATTGGGGTCGGCGTCCACGGCCACGACCTCATGGCCGCAGGCGGCGAGGTGGCGGATCAGCGCGCCGGCAACCATGGTCTTGCCGGAGCCGCCCTTGCCGGTGATGGCGATCTTCATGCCGGGACCTCCTGGTGGGTGAGCGTGTCGGCGAGTCGGGTGATGGCGGCCACGGTGGGCGAGTCCGGGCAGGCGTCAAGTGGTGCCAGCCCGCGGCGCTCGGCATCGGCGACGTCCGGGTCCAGCGGGATCCGCATCACCGGGAGGAGACCGGGGTGGTCGGCCTCGTCGCCGAACCGGTTAGCCACCACCAGGGACTCGACATCGTCGAGGGTTGATAGCAGCCGCCGGGCGGTCATCGCCGACACCCACTGCGGTGTCACCACGACCAGAGCCTGGTCGGCGAACGCGTGGTAGCGCTCGAAAGGCGTTGTGGGGCCCGCCTCCAAGTCGCCGATGACGTCCCAGTCGGGTTCACCGAACGCGGCGA
>CAYQMQ010000124.1:0-6583 GCA_964418395.1 uncultured Actinomycetota bacterium | reverse complement strand
GCAGGCTGCCCGCATACGCCACGCGCTCGGCCTGGGCCAGCTCGGCCAGCCGGGCACACAGCTCCTCGGCGATCGGCAGGGCGTCCGCGGCCGGGATGCGATCGTCGGACTTGGCGCTCAGCCGCTGGATCGCCGCGCCCAGCTTCTCCTCCATCTTGGCGCCCAGCCCGGGCAGGTCGCGCAGCCGCTGGTCGTCGACGGCGTGGCGCAGCGCCTCGACCGAGTCGACCCCGAGCTCCCGGTAGATCTGCATCGCCGTCTTGGGCCCCAGGCCGGGAACGCGGGTGAGCTCGCGCACCCCGGCCGGCACCTGGCCGCGCAGCTCCTCGAGCAGGTCGATGCGGCCCTCGTCGAGGTACTGGGCGATCTTCGTGGCCGTGGACTCACCGATGCCCTTGACCGAGGTCAGCTCGCCGCGATCGAGGGTGGAGAGGTCGGCGTGGGCGGCGCCGATCGCATCGGCCGCGCGCTGGTAGGCCCGGATGCGGTAGCGGTCCTCCTCGACGAGCTCCATGAGCTCAGCGATCTCCTCGAACTGCCGCTTGAGGTCTTCGTTGGCCCACGCCATCACCGGCTCCTGCTCGCAGGCGTTCCCGCCGCGCTCTGCGCCCGGCCCCGGTCCGGGCCGTGCTCCGGTGCGGACCGTGCTCTGCGCGCGGTGCGGGGATGCGTCCCGCGCCACGCTATCCCGCCGGGCCGCGCGCTCCTACGATCGGCCGGGTCCAGCGCCAAGGAGGGCACTGATGCTGCAACAGCCGCGGCTCGGTCAGTGGGGCAAGGCCGGCGAGCTCGTCGGGGTGGTCGCGGCCGTGGACGGTGACGACGTCACCCTGTTCGACCCCTCGGCGCGCCAGCAGGTCACCGTGGCCGCCGCCTCGGTCACCCCGCTGCCGGCCGGGGCGGTGCGGGTCACGGTGTCGGCGACGCTGCCGGTGCCCCACGGTGTCGGCGAGGACGACCTGCGGCGGTGGATGGCCACCCTGGCCGACGACCGGGTCCGGGAACGGGCCCTGGCGGCCCTGGCCGACGGGCGGCTCGACGACGGGGTGGCCCACCCGCCGGTGTCGGTCGAGGTGAGCGTCGCCGACACCGGGATCTGCCTGTGCGGCGCGACCCCCGAGCTGGAGCCGGGCGCTGCGGGGCCCTGCCCCAGCTGCGGGCGCCAGGCAGCCGGCCCCGCCCGTGGCAGATAGGTGCTCGCCGGGCTTCCCACTAGGATCCGACGCATGACGGGAGCGACCCACGAGGATCACGCCCGGGCCGGTGCCACCACGCCGTGGCGGCAATGGCTGATCGTGCTGGTGGTGACGGGTGCGGTGGCGCTGAGCCTCAACGCGGTGGCCGCCTCCGACGAAACCGACACATCAGACACGGCTGACACCGCGGCGGGCCGCGAGCTGTACACCACCAACTGCGCGATGTGCCACGGGCCCGACGGGGGTGGCGGCGCCGTGCGCAATGGTCGCCCGGCAGCGGAGGGCCGGCCCGTTCCCCCCATCGATGACAGCACCGTCAGCGAGATCCGGCTGGTGTTGGAGACCGGCCGAATGCCGCCAGCGGGCAACCCGTTCAACAGCCAGGCGCGCAGCGACGAGCTCAGCCCGGAGCAGCGCGACGCGATCGTGGACTACGTCAGCGAGGAGTTCGACCTCGAAGGCGACGTCCCGCCGCCGCCCGAGGGAGACCCGGCCCGCGGCCAGGAGCTGTATGCCACCAACTGCGCCGCCTGCCACGGCAGCACCGGCGGCGGAGGGGTGGCCGGCCGCGGCGCCTTCACCCCCGCGTTGACCGAGTACGACCCCCAGACGATCGCCGACGCCGTGCGGACCGGGCCGTTCGAGATGCCGCAGTTCGGCCCGGAACAGCTCACCGACGACGAGATCGGCCACATCGCGGCCTTCCTCGACCACGTGGAGCACGAGCAGTTCGCGCTCCTGTGGGGCGCCGAGCTGGGGCCGGTCTACGCGTCCGCGTTCGCTCTCGCCCTGGTCGCGGTGGTGCTGCTTCTCACGGTGGTGATCGCCGGGCGGCCGATGTGGTTCCCCTCGCCCCGTCGCAAGCCGGACGACACCGAGGCGGATGGCGTCGAGCCGAATCATGCCGCACCGGGCGGCGCCGAGCCGGGCGATGAAGCGGACCGGGGCGAATCAAACAAGACCGAATCGGACAGGGACGAATCGGACAGGGACGAATCGGAGGGTCGGTGACCAGCGAGGCCCACGACGAGCCCGGCCCCGAGGAGCGGCGCATCCTCTCCCGCCGGGTCCCCGACGAGACCGAGGCCAACGACACGGTGGTGATGGGCAGCGCCCTCGTCGCCGCGCTCGGCGGAGCGACGTTCGGCGTGGGGTGGCTGGCCGGCTGGCCGACCGCGGTCTTCGGCACCGGCGCCGGCCTCGGGCTGATCGCGCTCGGTGTGGCCCTGCGGCGATACGTCGTCGAGCGGTTCCCCGACGTCGAAGCTGTCGAGGCACGCCCCCCGGCCGACGCCGACGACGAGGAACCGATCGCCGACATCCGGCCCGTGCCGCGGCGGCGGCTGTTGGGTCGGGCCATCGCCGGCGCCGCCGGGGTGCTAGGCCTCGGGTTCCTGGCGCCGGTGGTGTCGTTGGGCCCCGCACCGAGCACGACGTTCAGCCGCACCCCGTGGGCGGCCGGCGTCCGCTTGGTGACATCTGACGGCGAGCCGGTGCGCCCCGAGGATCTGCCCTCCGGCGCCGTGTCCACCGTGTGGCCCTCGGACAACGTGGGCCGCGAGATCGCGGCGGTGCTCGTGCTGCGGCTGGCCACCGGCGAACCGACGCCCCCCACCAATCTGAACTGGGTCGTGGACGGCGACGTCGTCGCATACTCCAAGGTGTGCACGCACGCCGGCTGTCCCGTCGGGCTCTTCCGCGAAACCGACGCGGCGCTGTTCTGCCCCTGCCATCAATCGACGTTCGATGCGCGGAGAGGCGCTCAGCCCACGTTCGGGCCGGCCGCCCGGGCCTTGCCGCAGCTGCCGCTCGGCGTCGACGGGGACGGCTACCTCGTGGCGCGCGGGGACTTCCCCGAGCCCGTCGGCCCTCCGGTCGGGTAGGGAGCGCTTCCGATGACCCCTCTGTTCGCGCTGCTGTTCGCCACGCTCGACGAGCGCCTCCACCTGCGCACGCCGGGCCGCAAGGCCGCCAACAAGGTGTTCCCGCACAACTGGTCGTTCCTGCTGGGAGAGGTCGCGCTCTTCTCCTTCGTGGTGTTGGTGCTGACCGGGATCTTCCTGACGATGTTCTACCGTCCCACCACCGACATGGTCACCTACACGGGGGGCGCAGAGGCCTTCGCGGGCCGCGAGCTGCCGGGCGCGTTCGCCTCGGTGGTGAACCTGTCGCACGACGTGACCGGCGGGCTGTGGTTTCGCCGCATCCACCGGGCGGCGGCTCACCTGTTCATCGCCACGATCGTGCTGCATCTGCTTCGGGTGCTGTTGACCGGCGCGTTCCGCCGCCCCCGCGAGGTCAACTACCACGTGGGGCTGGTCCTGCTGCTACTCGCGTTGGCGTTGGGCTTCACCGGCTACTCGCTGCCCTACGACGCCCTGGCCGGCACCGGCATCCGCATCGCCTACTCCGAGCTGTTGGGCATCCCGCTGGCGGGCCCTTACCTCGCGTCCTGGATCTTCGGCGGCGAGTTCCCGACCGGGGATCTCATCCCCCGGTTCTTCGTCTTCCATGTCCTGGTGCTGCCCGGCCTGTTGATCGGCGGCTTGGGCGTGCACCTCATGCTCGTCACGCGCCAACGCCACACCCAGTTCCCACACCCCGGCGTCGACGGCCACCGCTGGATCTACGGCAAGCCGCTGTGGCCGTCCCAGTTCACCGACTCCACCACGCTGATGCTGTGGGTCGGCGGGGTGTTGGCGCTGTCGGCGGTGCTGGTGCCCTGGGCGGACATCACGCTGCAAGGCCCCTACCAGCCCGGCGAGGTCGGCAACGCCGCCCAACCCGAGTGGTTCCTGTTCTGGGTCGAGGGTGCCCTGCGGATCTTTCCGCCCCTGGAAGTCGACGTGGCGGGGGTGACCCTGTCCGGCTCGTTCGTGGCCGGGGCGCTCCTGCCGGGGGTCCTCATCGCCGCCTTGGTGGCCTATCCGTTCGTGGAACGCCGCGTCTACAACCTGCGCGGCGACTGGCACGTGCTGCAGAACCCCATGAACCTCCCGCTGCGCGCCGGCTTCGTGGTCGGCTTCTTCAGCTTCCTGGTGTTGCTGTCGGCGGCGGCGACCAACGACGTGCTCTCGCGGCTGTGGGGCATCCCGATCGAAACGCTCACCTGGGCCTTCCGCGTGGCCTGCGTGCTCGTGCCGCCGGTGCTGGCTGCGGTGTTCGTCGCCTGGAGCCGAGCGCGGCTGCGGCGCCGCGACGCGGCCATGCCCGCCCAAGAGTCGGAAGCGTCGCACTGAACCCACGCGGAGCGGGGATGTGCGATCCTGGCGTCCATGACCTTCCCCCGGGAGCTGCGGGGCTCCCCTCTGTTCGCTGGGCTCGGCGTGCTCGCCCTCGCGGTGACTCTCGGCGCGCTCACCGCCAGCGGCGCCCTTCCCACCTCGACCTCCGGGCCGGTTCACGAGGCTCCCGCCGAGCAGGTCGCCAACGCCGCGACGGCCCCCGCCCCCAAGCCGACGGCGGCGCCGGCGAGCCCGGCCGGTCACGGCTGGGACGGCTCCGGATCGGAGCCGCGCACGCTGCGCCCCGGCACGCCAGAACAGGCCGCGCTCGCGTCCGGGCCGCTGTCGGAGGTGACCGCGAACCTTCACCGCCTCACTGACGGCGCCGTCCCGGCGGCCCCCGGCGCAATCGCGCTCGTCGCCCGTGGCGGCGTGGTCGCCGTCCACGAGGCCGCGGGTCTGGCCGTGCGGTACGCCGACAGCGACCGCACCGAGCTTCCTGCCGACGCCCAGAAGGCGATGACCCCGGACACGATCGTCGACATCGCCTCGCTGTCCAAGCTGTTCACCGCCATCGTGGTGCTCCAGCTCGTCGAGGACGGCGAGCTCGGGCTCGACGAGCCGGTCGCCCACCACGTGCCGCGGTTCGCGGCCGGCGGCAAGGAGGCCGTCACCGTCCGCCAGCTGCTCACCCACACCGGCGGGTTACCGGCCGGGCTGCAGCTGTGGAAGGACCACGACACGGTCGCCGAACGCCGCGACGCGGTGCTGACCGTCGATCTCGCTGCGCCGCCGGGCACCACGCGGCTCTACAGCGATCTCGGCTTCATCACCCTCGGCGAGCTCGCCGAGACGGTCACGGGCCAAGGGTTGGACGAGCTCGTCAGCGCCCGCATCGCTGAGCCGCTGGGCATGAGCGACACGGGGTATCGCCCCGACCCGGCCCTCAAGCCGCGGATCGCCGCCACCGAGCATCAGCCGTGGATCGGCCGGGGCTTGGTCCACGGCGAGGTGTCCGATCCGAACGCCTGGGCGCTGGGCGGGGTGGCCGGCCATGCCGGCGTGTTCTCCACCGCCGAAGACCTGGCGGTGTTGGCCCAGACGCTGCTGAACGGCGGACGCTACGGCAACGTCCAGATCCTCGAGCCCCAGACCATGGGCCAGCTGATGGGCGCGCAGCCGGTCGCGGCGGCGGCTGACGGCCGGCCGCTGGGCTTCATGCGCAATGAGCCCTACTTCATGGGCGAGCTGGCCTCACCGGCGGTCGTGGGCCACACGGGCTACACCGGCACGTCGCTGACGATCCACCCCCACACCGACACGATCGTGGTGGTGCTCACCAACCGGGTGCATCCCGGGCCCGACGGACCCGCCATCAACCCCTACCGGCGGGCAGTGGCCGATGCCGTGGCGGCCGCGCTGCCGTAGCGCCGTCCCCTCTCCCTGATGGTGTGTCGAATAACTCGCCTATGTTCAAGTTATTCGACACACGGGGTTAGGTTAGGGCATGAGCTCCACGGCGACGCCGTCGGCCAGCGCCAGCTGGTCGGAGGGCACCCGCAACCGCTTGCCGTCGTCGACCAGCACCCCGGCCGCGCTCAGTCGGGCAGCGGCGGCCTCGTCGATCGGCTCCGCCACCGCACGCGCCACCCCCTCCACCAGCCGCAGGCCGGCAGCCAGGCGCTCGGTGCGCTGCTCGGCGTCGGACAGCTCCTCCGCCCCGCCCACCGGTTCGTCGCCGGCGGTCACCCGCTCGATCCACGTGGGCGTGGCCCGCAGCTCCCACCAGCGCCGACCCTGCCAGTGGCCGTGGGCGCCGGCGCCGACGCCCAGGTAGTCACCGCCGCGCCACGTCGCCAGGTTGTGACGGCACCGCGCGCCAGGCCGGGCCCAGTTGGACACCTCGTAGCGCTCGTAGCCGGCCGCGGCGAGCGCGGAGGCCAGCACGTCCATGCGGTCCACCGCCACGTCCTCGTCGGGGGCGGAGCGGCGACCGAGCGTGACGTCGCGCCAGTAGGGCGTGCCCTGCGACAGGGTCAGGGCGTAGCCCGAGACGTGGTCGGGCTCGAGGGCGAGGCACGCCTCGATCGTGGCCTGCCACGACGCTTGCGTCTCGCCGGGCGTGCCGTAGATCAGGTCGAGGTTGATCTCGGCGATCCCTCC
>CAYQMQ010000123.1:0-6640 GCA_964418395.1 uncultured Actinomycetota bacterium | reverse complement strand
CCGAGGCCACGATCCTCGGCTGCGGCGCGCCGTTGCTGCCGAGCATCGGCTGGGTGGACGCGATGCGGATCAGCCCCGACATCGCTGTCCACGTGGAGCCGGTCGACGCAGACCTCAGCCAGCCGTCGCAGCGCAGCGCCGTGGCCGCCGGCCGCGCGCGCCGGTGGATGCACGGCCGCTGGTGGATCAACGATCCCGACTGTCTCATCGCACGCCCCGAGATGGAACAGCGCGAGGCCTGGGCTCGGGAGCTGCAGCGCTTCGGCGGGCTGGCCGTCTCATCCGACCCGCTCGACCGGCTCGACGCCCGCGGCCTGGCATGGACCCGCGAGCTGCTGCGCCCCGCAGCCCCCGAGCCGCTGCCTGCCGACGACGCCGAGCCGCCCGACCCGACCGCGAGCGACCCATCTCACCCCGACACGCGGACGGCGTGATGCTGCGACTCGACGACCACTGGGTCTGGGACTTCTGGTTCGCCTGGGACGGCAACCGCCATCACGTGTTCTTTTTGAAGGCCCCGACGTCGCTGGGCGATCCGGATCTGCGCCACGTCAACGCCCGCGTCGGCCACGCGGTCTCGCCTGACCTGCGCCGCTGGGAGCTGTTGCCGGAGGCGCTCGGGCCCGGCCCGCCGGGCCGGTGGGACGACCGGGCGACGTGGACCGGCAACGTGCTGTTCCATGAGGGCCGGTGGTGGATGTTCTACTCCGGCATCGGCCACGCCCACGACAGCCTCGTGCAGCGCATCGGCGTGGCCTGCTCCGACGATCTGATCACCTGGGAGCGGCCGCTGGCCGAGCCGGTGATCGCCCCCGACCCGCGGTGGTACGAGACGCTGGACCTCCACGTGTGGATCGAGGAGACGTGCCGGGACCCGTGGGTGTTCACCGATCCGTCCGGGGAGGGCTTTCGGATGATCTACACCGCCCGCACCCGCCACGGCCCGCCCGACGGTCGCGGGGTGGTCGGTCAGGCGTGGTCACCGGATCTGCTGCACTGGCAGCCACGCCCGCCCCTGACCGACCCGGGCGACTTCGGCCACCTCGAGGTGCCCCAGCTCGCCGACGTGGGCGGGCTCAGCTATCTGATCTTCTCGGTGTACGACTGGGCGCACTCGGCGGTCCGCCAACAACGCGCGGACGTGGTCTGTGGCACCCACTACATGCTCGGCGACTCGCCGCTGGGCCCGTTCCGCATGGTGACCGACGACTTCCTGTGCGCCTCGCCGCAGGGCCGCTTCTACGCGGGCCGGCTGGTGCGCGACCGGCGCGGCGACTGGCAGTTCATGTCCTGGGCGCAGTTCGGGCCCGACGGCGAGTTCGTGGGGGCGCTGGCCGATCCCGTGCCGCTGGTGCAACACCCCGGCGGGACGTTGTCGCTTGCCGCCGAGCCGAGCCTCGACCCCGCAGCCACTGGCGGCCCACCCGGCCCGGGGTGGTGAGCCGCATGCGGGTGCTGGTCACCGGAGGAGCCGGCTACATCGGCTCGGTCACCGCCGAGACGCTGATCGCCGCCGGCCACGACGTGACGGTGTTGGATGACCTCTCCCGCGGCCACCGGGACCTCGTGCCCGAGCAGGCGACGTTCGTCCACGGGCGGGTCGACGACCGCGAGGCGGTGGACGCCGCGCTGGCCGGCGACTGCGACGGCTGCCTGCACTTCGCCGCGCTGATCGAGGCCGGCGAGTCCATGGAGGAGCCCGAGCGGTTCTTCGCCGGCAACACCGCTGCGACGCTGACCCTGCTCCGGCGGCTGGTCGGAGCCGGCGTGCCCCGGTTCGTCCTGTCGTCGACCGCCGCGGTGTACGGCGATGCCGTCGAGGTGCCCATCCACGAGGGCGCGCCCACCCAGCCGACCAACGTCTACGGCGAATCGAAGCTGCTGATCGAGCGGGCGCTGTGGTGGCTGGCCGAGCGCCGGGGGCTTGCCACAGCGGCGCTGCGCTATTTCAACGCCGCGGGGGCCGCCGCAGCCCGCGGTGAGGACCACGACCCCGAGACGCACCTCATCCCGCTGGTGCTGGCCGCCGCGGCGGGCCGCCGCGGCGCGGTGTCGGTCTTCGGCGACGACTACCCCACCCGCGACGGCACGTGCGTGCGCGACTTCGTCCACGTGGCCGACCTGGCCGACGCCCACGTCCGCGCCCTCGAGCGGCTGGCCCCCGGCGAGGCGCTGGCCTGCAACCTCGGCACCGGTTCGGGGGCCACGGTCCGCGAGGTCATCGCCGCCGCCGAGCGCGTCACCGGCCGGTCGGTGCCCACCGTCGCCGCGCCGCGCCGTGACGGCGACCCGGCCGCGCTGGTGGCCTCCAACGACCGGGCCCGCCAGCGGCTGGGGTGGGCACCGGCCCACAGCGACCTCGACACGCTCATCGACTCCGCGTGGCAGTGGCACCGACGCCGCTGGGCCGGCCCCGCCGAGCCGAGTCCCGGGGCGCCGGCGGGCCCTTCCCGATGCGGATGACGGGGGGCGGCTGCGCGACCGGCCCTGCGGGCACTACTGTCGTCGGTGGCACGCCCGGCCTGTCGCGGGCCCGGGTCGGCGTGTGGCGTGCCCCAGTCAGCCGGATCGGGCACCTGGCCTGCCCCACGAGCGTGTCGCCCGATCCCCCGGATCCAAAGGTGCGGGGATGGAACGCCGCGAGCCCGAGTTACTGCCCGAGCACGACTGGCCGACCGACCCGTGGCGCCTGATCGAGCGGCGCTCGACGCGTCGGCTGCTGCCGCGCGCCGAGACGCTGTTCGCCGTGGCCAACGGCTTCCTCGGGCTGCGGGGCAACCCGGACGAGGGCCGGCCCGCCGCCGACCACGCCACGCTGATCAACGGCTTCCACGAGACCTGGCCGATCCACCACGCCGAGCAGGCCTACGGGCTGGCCCGCACCGGCCAGACGATCGTCGACGCCCCCGACGCCAAGATCATCAAGCTCTACGTCGACGACGAGCCGCTGTATCTGCCGAGCGCGTCGCTGACCAGCTACGAGCGCGTGCTCGACTTCCGCGCCGGCACGCTGGACCGCGCCCTGGTGTGGGAGACGCCGTCGGGCAAGCTGGTCCAGGTCCGCTCGCGGCGGCTGACCAGCCTGCGCCACCGCCACCTGGCCGCGTTCTCCTACGAGGTGACCGTCCTCAACGCCGACGCGCCGGTGGTCATCAGCTCGCAGCTGCACAACCGCCAGGACGCCACGCCGCCAGACGAGCGCGTCGAGCAGTTCGACCCGCGCACCACCGTCACGTTCGCCGACCGCGTGCTGCACCGCGAGCTCGCCCGCGAGCAGGACATGCGGATCGTGCTGGGCTACCGCGCCACCAGCAGCCGGATGACGCTGGCCGCCGGCGTCGACCACGAGGTCACCACCCGCAACACCTACCAGGTGGGCCGGGAGGTCACCACCGACCTCGGCAAGCTGATCTTCACGGTGCAGGCCAAAGCCGGCGAGCCGTTCCTGCTGCGCAAGTACGCCAGCTACCACGCGTCGCAGACCGTGCCCAGCCACGAGCTCGCCGACCGCGCCGACCGCGTGCTGACCCGCGCGGTCAACGTGGGCTTCGACCGCCTCGCCGCCGACCAGGCCGAGGACTGCGCCGCGTTCTGGGAGCGCGCCGACGTCGAAATCGACGGCGACGACCGCACCCAGCAAGCCGTGCGCTGGAACCTGTTCCAGCTGCTGCAGGCCTCCGAGCGGGCCGAGAACAGCTCCATCCCGGCCAAGGGGCTGACCGGGCACGGCTACGAGGGCCACTACTTCTGGGACATCGACATCTACGTGATGCCGTTCCTGTGCTACACCCAGCCGCGGATCGCCAAGAACGTGCTGCGCTGGCGCCGCGGGCTGCTCGACCACGCCCGCGAGCGCGCCCCCGAGCTGGACCACGTGGGCGCGCTGTACCCGTGGCGCACGATCAACGGCGAGGAGGCCAGCGCCTACTACCAGGCCGGCACCGCCCAGTACCACCTCAACGCCGACATCGCCTACGCCCTCGAGCGCTACGTCCGGGCCACCGGCGACTACGGCCTGCTGGCCGAGAGCGGGGCGGAGATGCTCGCCGAGACCGCGCGGCTGTGGGCCGACCTCGGCTTCTACAACGACGAGGGGACCTTCCACCTGCACGGGGTCACCGGACCGGACGAGTACACGACGCTGGTCAACGACAACACCTACACCAACCTGATGGCCCGCCACCACCTGCGGTACGCCGCCAGGGTGCTGCGCCAGCTGCGCGAAGAGGATCCCCAGCGGGCCACGGTGCTGCGCGAGGACATCGGCGTGGACGAGGCCGAGATCGCCGAGTGGGAGCGCGCCGCCGACGCCATGTTCGTGCCCTACGACGACAAACGCGGCGTCCACCCCCAGGATGCCCACTTCCTCGAGCGCAAGGTGTGGGACTTCGACCGCACCCCGCAGGAGAAGTTCCCGCTGCTGTTGCACTACCACCCGCTGGTGATCTACCGCCATCAGGTGCTCAAGCAGGCCGACATGATCATGGCGCTGTTCCTGCTCTCCGACGACTTCGACATCGAGCAGAAGCGCCGCAACTTCGAGTACTACGAGCCGCTGACGACCGGCGACTCGTCGCTGTCGCCGCCGGTGCAGGCCATCGTCGCCGCCGAGATCGGCGAGCACGACGCGGCCATGGACCACTTCCGCCAGTCGCTGTACATGGACCTCGCCGACGTCGCCGGCAACGCCGACCACGGCGTGCACGTCGCCTGCGCCGGCGGCACCTGGCAGATCCTCGTCCACGGGTTCGCCGGCATGCGCCACAACGACGTGCTGAGCTTCGACCCGCGCCTGCCCGAGGAGTTCGACCGGCTGGCGTTCACGCTGCAGGTGCGCCACAACCGCCTGCAGGTGCAGCTGACCCATGCCGAGATCGGGTTCACGTCGTGGGGACCCGAGCCGGTCGACGTGAAGGTTCGCGGCAAGCACCTCAGCCTCGAACCCGGCTCGGTCGAGACCGTGCCGCTGGCCTGACGGCCGCGCCGGCCCTCCCCGGCCGCGCCGGCCGCGCCGGTCCTCCCCGGCCAGATTGCTCCATTTAGGGTACGAACTAGTCCCTTGCGGGCTGCCATCATCGCGGTAGCGAAACCGATGGTGTGAAGCCAACGGTGTGGGACGTTCGCACCACCACGCGACGAGGCCGACATTGATGTGGGGGGCAACGCGGCACAGGTCATTGCGAGCCTACGCCGTGATGCTGGCGGTGCCGCTGGTGTTGAGCCCCGAGGCCGACCGGCTCATCGAGCTGTTCGACCGAGCCGACGAGCTCGAGGACACCGCCGAGGGGGTGGACGACGAGCTCGACGACCTCGAGGCCCGTTTGGCGCGACAGCGCGCGGAGCTCGTCGAGCGCACCGAGCAGCTCGAGCGAGCCGAGGCGGAGCTGTCGGCGGTCGACCAGCAGCTGGAGATCGCCGAGTCCGAGCTCGCCCGGGCCGAAGCCCGCTACGACGAGGCCCGGCAGGCACACCGGGAGGCGATCGCGCAGCTGCGGGAGACCACCCGCGAGCTCGACGCCGCCGAGCGGTCGTTCGCCGAGCAGGTGGACGCCGCCTACCGGGGCACCTCGGTCCACGAGCTGACCGTGGCGCAGATGGTGCTCAGCCAGGAGACGGTCGGAGAGTTCCTGCACGCCTGGGCTCGGATGGAGCGCACGGGGGCGAATCAGCGCGTGCACGTCGACGACCTGCTGGCCCTGCGACGCGACCACCGGCGTGAGGAAACCGCCGCCGAGCGCGCCAAACGCCGCCAGGAACGCGAGCGGGCCATGGCGGAGCGCGCCCGCGACTCCGTCGCCGAGCTGCGCGAGGAACGCCAGCGCCGGCGCGACGAGATCGCCGAGCTGCACGCCGAGCAGACCCGCCTGGTGGAGGCGCTGGAGGACGACCGCGAGGGCCGCGCCCGGCTGTTGGACGAGGTGCAGGCCGAGCTCGCCGCGGTCCGCGACCAAGCCGAGCACACCATCCGCCAGATCGGGTTCGCCGGCGGGATCGTGTGCCCGGTGCCCGGCGCCCAGTTCGTCAACGACTGGCACTACGCCCGCTCGGGCGGACGCAAGCACAAAGGCAACGACCTGTTCGCCGCCAAAGGCGCCCCGGTGTTGGCCACCGCGGACGGGACGGTGAGGCGCCGCAACGACGTCGACCGCTACAACCCCGACAGCCAGCGCGACCTGGGCGGCAAGACCGTGTCGATCATCACCGAGCCCGGCACGCGGTGGTACTACGCCCACCTCGACGAGATCGCCGACGACATCCAGCCGGGCACCCGCGTGCGCGCCGGCCAGCGCCTCGGCACGGTCGGCACCACCGGCAACGCCCGCCACACCCCGCCCCATCTGCACCTCGGCTACTACCGCGGCGGCACCCCCCACAACCCCTACCCGCTGATCTCGCCCGCCTGCCGGTGACCGCGCCGCGGTCGGCCGTGCCCGCGCCGCGGTCGGCCATGCCCGCGCTGCGGTAGGGTCAGCCGCCATGCGCGGCACCCCGCTCACCACGCTGCACCTGTGGCGGGTGGCACCGCGCCGCGTGCCCGCCGCCCTGGCCCGCCTCGCCGCCGACCGCTTCGCGCTGACCCGCACCCCCGGGCTGCGGTTCGCCAAGCTGTTGGGCACCAGCGACGGGCGCACCTTCGACC
>CAYQMQ010000122.1:0-6649 GCA_964418395.1 uncultured Actinomycetota bacterium | reverse complement strand
CGCATCGGGCCGCGGCGGGAAGCCCACTTCGGCCAGGGCGGCGTCCAACAGCGTCGCCGCGTCCGCTTGCCCGCCGCCTTCCCGCCCCGGCTCGGCCGCCGCACCGGCACCATCGCCCAGCAGCGCGTCCCCCAGCAGCTTCTGCCGGGGGACGGCGTTGAGCAGATCCTCGCCGCGGGCCACCAGGGTGATGCCCTGGGCGAGGTCGTCGGCGGTGTTGGCCAGGTAGTAGGTGGGCGAGCCGTCGGCGCGGGCGATGACGAAGTCGGGCACGTCGGCCCAGGCGACCTCCACGCGGCCGCGCACGAGGTCGTCGAACACACACGTGCCCTCGTCGGGGGTGCGCAGCCGCAGCACCGGGTCGCGGCCCTCGGCGCGGTAGGCGGCGCGCTGCTCGTCGGACAGGTCGCGGTGGGCGCCGGAGTAGCCCGGCGGGCGGCCCTCGGCCTGGGCGCGCTGGCGATCGGCCTCGAGCTCGTCGGGGGTCTCGAAGGCCTCGTAGGCGGCGCCGACGGCGAACAGCGCGCGGGCCAGCGCGTCGTGCAGCGGGCGGCGTTCGCTTTGCACGTACGGCCCGTGCGGGCCGCCGACCTCCGGGCCCTCGTCCCAGTGCAGCCCGAGCCAGCGCAGCGAGTCCAACAGCCCCTGCTGGGCGGCCACGTCGGAGCGCTCGGCGTCGGTGTCCTCGATGCGCAGCACGAACGTGCCGCCGCTGCCGCGGGCGCCGAGCCAGTTGTACAGCGCGGTGCGGGCCCCGCCGACGTGCAGCCAACCGCTGGGCGCCGGGGGGAATCGCAGTCGGGGCGCGGACATCGGTGGGGCTCCTGGGTCGGGTCTCAGCGGTCGGGACGGGGGTCGGGACGACGCACGTGGCAGAGGCAGGCTAGCGAGCACGCCCCCTCCGACGCTCGCCCGGCCCGGTTCACCACCGCGCGGCCCCACGCGCGGACATCCCGGCTATAGGGTGGCGATGGTGGGTTGCGATCCCGTGCGAACCCGCCGGCCCCGACGAGCCGAGGTGCGACCGTGAGCGCGACGGAGATGTCGCCGAACGTGGTGGCGGGCCTGCAGCTGTTCGCCCGCTACGCCTATCCGCCGAACCGGCGTGGCTACTGCGGGCCGGCCGATCACGGCGAGCTGGGCGACTACGCGGCGGCGGGCGTGGCCGACGGCGGCTTGGCTCAGCTCGCCCGGGGGTTCCTGGGCCCGTGGCCGTATCTGACGCTGCTAGCCGACGCCGCCAAGATCGCCGACCCGTTCGACTATCGTGTGGTCGAGGCCTACTGGGTGGGCAACGAGCTGCTGGAGAAGGTGGCCACCCACGACTTCGGCAACCGCATCGAGGAGACGTTCAAGGGGCGCACCGGCGCACGAGGGTGGAACTATCTGGCCGAGACGATCCCCGGCGACGCGGTGTGCCATCACAGCTACCACGTCTTCGGCGTGTACCCGTGGACGGGGCTGCTGTCGCGCGGCCACGTCGACCAGCCGATGGAGGTGCTGCAGCAGTGCCGCATCCGCTGGGGCCGGGTGGTCGCGGTACAGGGGCCGGACGTCGTGGTGGACTCCCCGCCGCTGGTGTGGGACGGCCGGCGCGTGGTGCTCGGCGAAGCGCAGCGCGAGACGGCCACGCACTTCGGTGCCGGCAGCGCGGTGGCCAGCGATCTGCAGCCCGGCGAGTGGGTGTCGCTGCACTGGGACTGGGTGTGTGACCGGCTGAGCACCCGCCAGCTGCACAACCTGCACCACTACACGCTGCGCCAGCTGGCGTTGACCAACGACCAGGTGGCCCACTCGGGGCCGCGCATGGCCGCTGACGGCGACGTGCCACAGGTCGAGCGGCGCTAGCGCCCACGCGCCGCCTTCCCCTCCCCTGCATTTCTGCGCCGTCCCCGCATTTCTCCGACACTCGCTTCCGCGGGGGTGGAGCCAGTGTCGGATCAACGATGAACTCGCCTGACCAGATGAACTCGCCTGACCAGAGGAGCTCGAGGATGCACGGAGGTCGATGGGCCGCGCTCGCCGCGATGCTCGTGCTGGTGCTCGCCGCGGCCGCGTGTGGCGACCCCGAGGTCGCCGACGGCCCCGACGGCGGCGGCAACGGTGGCGACGATGGCGAGGCCGCCCAGGACGACGTGACGCTGCGGCTGTACACCACGGTGACCCAGGACACCGTCGACGCGGTCACCGCGGCCTTCCAGGACGCGAACCCCGACGTGAGCCTCGAGGTGTTCCGCGCCCCCACCGCCGAGTTCAACGCCCGCGTGGCCACCGAGCGGGAAGAGGGCGAGATCCGAGCGGACGTCTTCTGGCTCACCGACCCGCTGTCGATGCAGCCGTTCGCCGAGCAGGGCCTGCTGCGCGAGTGGACCCCGGACGGGGCCGACGCCATCGACGAGGCGTTCCGCACCGACACCTTCTGGGGCACACGGCTGCTCAACCTCGTCATCGTGGCCCGCGACGACCTCGACCAGACCCCCCAGAGCTGGCAGGACCTGGCCGAGCACGACTTCGACGAGCCGGTGGGCATGCCCGATCCGGGCTTTGCCGGCTCGGCGTTCGGGGCGCTGGGCTTCTTCGCCCTCGACGACGACTTCGGCTTCGAGTTCTACGAGACGCTGGCCGACAGCGGGATGACGCAGGTGGACGCCCCCGGCGAGGTGGTCGCCGGCGTCGCCGAGGGCCGGTTCTCGGCGGGCATGACGCTGGGCCGCATGGCCCGCGAGGCCGTCGAGGACGGCTCGCCGGTGGAGATGGTGTGGCCCGAGCCGGGCGCCGTCGCCGTGTACAGCCCGATCGCGGTGCTGGAGGACACCGAGCAGGTCGACGAGGCGGAGGCGTTCGCCGAGTACGTGCTCACCGTCGAGGCCCAGAACCTGATCGCCGAGACGGGCTGGCAACCGACCCATCCCGATGCCGACTGGCCCCACGAGACCGGCCCGACCGTCAGCCCGGACTGGAGCGAGGGCTTCGAACGCCAGGACGAGCTCCTCGAGGAGTACCGCGCCATCACCGGTGAGTAGGCGCACGGCGACCGCCTCGAGGCGGAGACCGCGAGCCGGGCCGGCCGCCGCCCCCGGCCGGGGCGCCACATCGGCCTGGCCGCTGCTCGGCGGGCTGACCGCCGCGGCGGCGCTGGCGGTGCTGGTCGGCTATCCGCTGCTGGAGCTGGTGGTGGCCGCCGGCGGCGAAGGGTTCGCCGGCGCGGTGGGCCAGCTGTGGGCCGAGCGCTCCGCGACCGCGGTGGGGAACACGTTGTGGACCAGCGTGGTGGCGACAGCCGTCGCGCTGGCCGGAGCGACCGCCGCCGCGCTCGTCACCGAGCGCACGGCCGTGCCCGGGCGGCGCCTCCTGCGGCTCGGCGTGCTGATGCCGCTGCTCGTGCCGCCGTACGTCTCGGCGTTGTCGTGGGCGCGCGCGTACGGGCCGGCCGGCCTCACCGCTCGGGTAGCCGGGGTGGAGGTGCCCGGGGTGTACGGATCGCTGGGCATCGTGGCGGTGATCGTGGTCAACACGCTGCCGCTGGCCTACGTGCTCATCGCCGCCAACCTCGCCTCCCGCGCCGAGCCGGACCTGGAGCGCGCCGCCCGGGCCAGCGGCGCATCCGCCGCCACCGCGTTCGCCACGGTGACGCTGCCGCTGCTGCGCCCGGCCCTGGTCGCCGGCGGCGCGCTGGTGTTCGTCACCGCCGCGAACAACTTCGGCGTGCCCGCCGTCCTGGGCCGACCGGCCGGGTTTTCGACCGTCACCACCCGCATCTACGAGGACCTCGTGCTGTCGGCCGACCCGGCGGCCTTCAGCCGGGTGCTGGTGTTGGCGCTGCTGCTGGTCGCGGTGGCGGTGGTGGTGATCGTGGTGGCCGACGCGCTGGTCGGCCTGCGGCTGCCGGGTGCGCGCACGGGGCTGCCGGCCGGGTCGAGCGGCGGCGGCCGGCGCCGCTGGTGGCCGGCGCTGGCGGTGTGGGCCTACGTGGCCCTGGCCGTGGCCGGGCCGCTCCTGGCACTGATCCTCATCGCCCTGACCCGCGCGCTGGGGGTGCCGCCCACCCCGGCCAACTGGACGCTGACCAACTTCGCCACCGCCTTCGACGGCACCGCCCTGACGGGCTTGGCCAACAGCCTCCGGCTGGCGGCGGTGACCGCCGTGATCGTGGCCGGGCTGGGGGCGATCGTGGCGGGACTGCGCCGCCGGCGCACCGCCCGGCTGGCAGGCAGCGCCTCGCTGCTGACGTTCGCGGTGCCCGGCTCGGCGCTGGCGGTGGCGATCCTGCTGTCCTACGGCGCCTGGTGGCGCGACACGCTGGTGCTGATCGGCCTGGCCTATGTGGCCAAGCTGTGGGCGCTGGGCCATCGCACGATCGCTTCGGCTGTGGAGAGCCTGCCCGAGGACCTGCGCCGCGCCGCCCGCGCCAGCGGCGCCGGCCCGGCAGTGACCACCGCCACGATCACCGCGCCCCTGTTGCGCCCGGCGATCGCCGCCGGCGCCCTGATCGCGTTTCTGTTCGCCTTCCACGAGCTGACCATGTCGGCGCTTCTGTATGGTCCCGGCACCGAGACGCTGGCGGTGGTGATCCTGAACCTGAACCAGCTCGGCGACATCCGCGCGACCTCGGCGCTGGCGGTGGCGCTGACCGGCCTGGTGCTGCTGGGGGCCGTGCCGCTGCTGGTGCTGCGCGGGCGGAGCCGCCCCCTCCGCCCAGCGAGGTGAGGACATGACGTCACCGACCCCGGCCACGGACCCGGCGGCCCAGACAGCCCCGCCGGCTGCCCCGGCCGTCGACTGCCGCGGCCTGTCGGTCCACTACGACGCCGTCCGGGCGCTGGACACCGTGGACCTGGCGGTGGAACGGGGCGAGGCGGTCGCGCTGCTGGGCCCGTCCGGGGCGGGCAAGACGACGCTGTTGCACGCTGTGGCCGGGTTCGTGGGCCCCACTGCGGGCGAGGTGCACGTGGGCGGCGACCGCGTGGCCACCGCCGGGCGCTCCACCCCGCCGGAGCGGCGCCGGGTGGGCGTGGTGTTCCAGCACTACGCGCTGTGGCCGCACCTGACCGCCCTGGAGACGGTGGCGTATCCGCTGCGGCGCGCCGGCTCGAGCCGTCGGGACGCCGCGGTCCGCGCCCGCGAGCTGCTGAGCGCGCTGGACGTCGCCGACCTCGCCGACCGCCGTCCGGCGGAGATGAGCGGCGGTCAGCAGCAGCGCGTCGGCGTGGCGCGGGCGCTGGCACGCGACGCGGTGGTGTACCTGTTCGACGAGCCCACCGCCCACCTCGACACGGCGCTGCGCGGGCGTCTGCAAGAGGAGATGGCCGAGCGGCGCGCCGCCACCGGCGCGGCCGCGCTGTACTCCACCCACGACGCCGGCGAGGCGCTGGCGGTGGCCGATCGGGTGGTGCTGGTCCGCGACGGCGCGGTGGTCCAGACCGGTCGCGCCCAACAGGTCTACGACGAGCCGGTCGACCAGTGGGCAGCGCTGTTGACCGGGCCCGCGTCGGTCCTGGCCCTGCCGGGCGGCAGGGCGGCAACCGATCAGGTGTGGCTGCGGATCGGCGACGTGGACGTGCGGGTCCCCGGCGGCGGGGCCACATCGGCCGGCGGGAAGGTGCGGGCGCTGGTGCGTCCCGACTGGGCCGAGCTCAGCGGCCCGCTGCCGGGCACGGTGCGTCACGTCTGGTTCCGCGGGCCCCACACCGACTACCGGCTCGCCGTGGCCGGCGGCGAGCTGGACGTGCGCCAGCCCGGCCCGCCTGCCGCCAGCCCCGGCGACGCGGTCGGCTGGGCCCTCCACCGCGTGTGGCTGCTCGGCGCGGCGACTGCGGCGGGTGCGCCCGATTGACGCCGATATCTCTAGCCTGGCTGCATGGCTGAGCCGTCGGTCCCGTCCCGCCGAAGCGACGTTGGCGGCGAGCGACGTTGGCCGCGTCGGCTGGCGGCGTTCGCGATTGTGCTGGTGGGGCTGGCGGCGCTGGGCGGGGCTGTGCGCACCGACCCGGCCGCACCGCCCGACCACCTTGTGGAACACCGGCCGCTGAACATCGCCCACGGCGGTGCGCAGGGCCACGCGCCGGAGAACACCCTGCCGGCGTTCGAAACCGCGATCGAGCTCGGCGCCGATGTCCTCGAGATGGACCTGCAGCTGTCGGCCGACGGCGAGGTCATGGTCATCCACGACGGGACCGTCGATCGCACCACCGATGGCACCGGCCGGGTCCGCGACCTCACCACGGCCCAGCTGCAGCAGCTGGACGCCGGCCACGCCTGGACCGACGACGCCGGCGACACCCCCTTCCGGGACGAGGGAGTGCACATCCCCACGCTGGCAGGGGTCTTCGAGGCCTTCCCCGACGAGTTCATGGCGCTCGAGCTCAAGACCGACTCGGGCACCGAGATCGTGCGGGAGGCTGCCGAGGTGATCGCGGCCCACTCGCGCGGCGACGACGTGCTGGTCGCCTCGGAGGACCAGACCTACCTCGAGCGCTTCCGGGAGCAGGCCCCGGGCGTGCCCACCTCGATGGCCGAGGACGAGATCCGTACCTTCTACTCCCTGCACCTGGCGGGTCTGCACCGCTGGTGGCGCCCGCCGGGGGTGGCGTTCCAGGTGCCCGAGCACCACGAGGGGCGCCACGTGGTCGACGACCGGTTCGTCTCCGCC
>CAYQMQ010000121.1:0-6734 GCA_964418395.1 uncultured Actinomycetota bacterium | reverse complement strand
AGGTGCTCGACGACGCCTTCGGGCTCGAGCACGGCTTCATGACCACCTGCCACGCGTACACCGCCGATCAGCAACTGCAGGACGGCCCGCACAAGGACCTGCGCCGGGCACGCGCGGCAGCGGTCAACGTGGTGCCGACCTCGACCGGCGCGGCCCGCGCGGTCGGGCTGGTCCTCCCTCACCTCGAGGGCAAGCTCGACGGGATCGCGCTGCGGGTGCCGGTGGCCAACGGGTCGATCACCGACCTCAACGCCACCGTCGCGCGCGAGGTCACCGCCGATGAGGTCAACGAGGCCTTCCGCGCGGCGGCAGCCTCGGGGGGCCTCTCCGACTATCTGGAGTACAGCGACGATCCGCTCGTGTCGTCCGACATCGTTGGCAACCCTCACAGCTGCGTGTTCGACAGCGGGCAGACGATGGCGACCGGCCGCAGCGTCAAGATCCTCGGCTGGTACGACAACGAGTGGGGGTACGCGAACCGCTGCGTGGACATCGCTCAGCACGTGGGCAACCGACTCTGAGCCCTCCCGCCGACAGGAGGCAGCCGATGAGCGCGACGCCGGATCCCGGCCTGCCCACCCTTGACGAGCTGTCCCCGCGGGGCCAGCGCGTGCTGGTCCGTTGTGACCTCAACGTGCCCCTTACCGACGACGATCCGCCACAGGTCGGCGACGCGATGCGGATCGACGCGTCACTGCCCACGATCCGGCGGCTGCGGGACGCGGGCGCCCGGGTGATCCTGTGCAGCCATCTCGGACGTCCCAAGGGCCAGTTCGTCGAGGGTCTGCGGCTCGCCCCGGTGGCCGCCGCCCTGTCCGAGGCTCTCGGCACGCCGGTGCGTGCCGCTCGCGACGTCGTGGGCGAGGACGCCCGAGCGGCCGTCGCCGAGCTGGGCGACGGGGAGGTGTGCCTGCTGGAGAACCTGCGCTTCGAACCGGGTGAGGAGGCCGGCGACGACGGTTTCGCCGACCAGCTGTCCGCGTTCGCTGACGCTTACGTCGCCGACGCCTTCGGGGCCGCTCACCGGGCACACGCCAGCGTGACCGGCGTGCCCCAGCGCGTGTCGCCCGCGGTCGCCGGGGAGCTGCTGGCCGCCGAGGTGGGCGCTCTGTCCGTGTTGCTGCACTCGCCGGCCCGTCCGTTCGTCACGATCCTGGGCGGGTCGAAGGTCTCCGACAAGATCGGCGTCATCCGGAACCTGCTCACGCGTTGCGACCGGCTGCTGGTGGGCGGGGCGATGGCCTACACGTTCCTGGCGGCGACCGGCGGGGACGTGGGCGGCAGCAAGATCGAGGACGACCAGCTCGACACGTGCCGTTCGCTGATGGAGGAGGCGCAACGGCAGGGCGTCGAGCTGCTGCTTCCACCCGACGTCGTCGCGGCCGATTCGTTCGCGCCCGACGCCGAGCACCAGGTGGTGCCCGCTACGGCGGTGCCGGATGGCTGGCTGGGCCTGGATGTCGGCCCCGACACGGTGGCGCGCTACGCGACGGCGCTGGCCGATGCCGAGACCGTGCTGTGGAACGGCCCGATGGGCGTCTTCGAGTGGGAGGCGTTCGCCGGCGGGACCGAGGGCGTGGCCAAGGCCGTCGCTGCCAGCAACGGGTTTACGGTGGTCGGCGGGGGCGACAGTGCCGCCGCGGTCCGCCAGCTCGGACTCGCCGGGGACGTCAGCCACGTCTCGACCGGCGGTGGCGCCTCGCTGGAGTTCCTCGAGGGCATCGACTTGCCCGGCGTGGCTGTCCTGCGCCGCTAACCGCCGCCGTCCCAGCCGGGAACCCCGCCCAGCCCGGCCCCACCCCCGGGAAGGAGTTGACCGTGGCACGCACGCCCATCATCGCCGGGAACTGGAAGATGCACCGCGATCATCTCGCGGCCATCCAGCTCGTCCAGCAGCTCAGCTACCGGCTCGACCCGGAGGACTACGACCGCAGCGAGCTCGTGGTCGTGCCGCCGTTCACCGCGCTGCGCAGCATCCAGACGCTGATCGACGGCGACGACCTGCCGCTGGGCCTCGGGGCCCAGAACGTGTACTGGGAGGAGGAGGGCGCGTTCACCGGCGAGATCAGCCCGTCCATGCTCGCCGCTCTCGATGTGGCGTACGTCGTCTGTGGCCATTCCGAGCGACGGGCGCTGTTCGGGGAGACGGACGAGCACGTCAACCGCAAGGTGCACGCCGTGTTGAACCACGGGATGCGCGCGATCCTCTGTGTCGGCGAGACGCTCGAGCAGCGGGACGCCGGCGACGCCTCGGACGTGGTCGTGCGCCAGCTCCAGGGAGGCCTCACCGGGGTGGCGACGGAGCGCATGGCCGACATCGTCATCGCCTACGAGCCCGTCTGGGCCATCGGCACCGGCCGGACGGCGCTGCCCGAGGACGCCGACGAGATGGGCGGAGTGATCCGCCGCACCGTCGCTGAGGCCTACGACGAGCCCACGGCCGAGGGGCTGCGCATCCAGTACGGCGGCAGCGTCAAACCTGGAAACATCAGTTCGATCATGGATTGCGAGCACGTGGACGGCGCCCTGGTGGGCGGCGCCAGCTTGGACCCGGACGACTTCGCCGTCATCTGCCGTTGGCACCGGCTCTGACCCGTCACGCTGGACGTCTCGACTCCGTCCGAGGCGAGGCGTACCATCACAGCAGTTGCTCGCTGCCCCAACGTGCACCGACTGGTCGGAGAAACAGATGCCGAAGCGCACCCGAGAGCTCGACGGTCTTCTCGGGCCACTCGAGACCGACGTCATGGAGATCGCCTGGCGCCTCAACGAGGCGACGGTCCGCGATGTCCACGCGGAGCTCGCCAACAACCGAGAGATCGCCTACACCACGGTGATGACCACGATGTCGCGGCTGGCCGCCAAGGGCCTGCTGCTGCGGGACACCTCCGGGCTCGCCCATCGCTACCGCCCCGCCATGTCGCGCGACGAATACGCTCGCACCGCCGTGACGTCGGTCATCGACTGGCTGGTGGACCGCTTTCCCACCCCGGCCCTGCAGTACTTCGTCGACGTCATGGACGACGGTTCCGACCCTGACACGATGCGCGCGTTGCGTGAGCGCATCGACAGTCGTCGCGACCTGGAGTCCTAGCGCTGATGACCGGCCTGGGGGAGCCGGGCGGCTTTTCGCTGTCGCTGGTGACCGAGTCGTTCGCGGTGCGAGCGCTGCTCGGCTCGGTCGCCGCAGCGGTGCTGGCCGCGCTGCTGGTCGGGCTGGGGGTGCTGCAGAGCCCGGGAGCGCGCCGGGCCGCTCTGCTGACCCCCGCCGTGGTCGCCGCCCTCGCGGCGGTGGCCTCAGCCGGGGAAGCCTTCCTGCCACGCATTCTCGTGGCCACCGCGTCAGCCGACGGGCCGGTGGTGGAGCATCTGGGCGAGTACCGGGGCTTGCAGGCGGGTACCGGCGTGGACGTGCTCCTGGCCGTCTACGTGGCGATCGCGGCCACGCTCGTGGCTCGGCGACTTGTCGGCCTGCAGGCGTGGCGCCGCCACGCTGCCGCCGCGACCGCGGCAGCCCCCGATTCGGAGCTGGCCGCGACCCTGGGCCGCCTCGCCGAGCGCATGGGCGTGGTCTGTCCCCGCTTGCTGCTGGAGCCGGGTTGTGCCGGCGGCGCCTACGCCGCTGGCTTGTGGCGCCGGGCCATCGTCGTCGACCCGGTCTTGATGGGCCACCTCGACCACGAGGAGGTCGAGGGGCTCCTCGCCCACGAGCTGGCGCACATCGCCCGCCGCGACGGGCTCGTGTGCCTCACGGTGGGCCTCGCCCGCGATCTTGCATGGTTCGTGGTGCCGCTGTCGCTGGCCGCCAGATGGCTGCATCGTGAACGGGAGGAGAGCGCGGACGAGCTCGCCAGCCGTTGCACCGGCCGGCCGGCGGCTTTGGCCTCGGGGATCCTCAAGGTGTGGGACCGCCACGGCATCTCACAAACATCGATTCAGGCCACGTGCGCCGCTGTGGGGGTGGCCCGGCTCCCATCCGGCGTGGTCCTGCCCGGCCGGGCCGGGCGGCGCGCCCGACGGATCGTGGCCGCTCGCGTCGAGCGCCTGATCGCCGCCGCGCCCGCGCCCAGCGGGATCCGGCGCCGGGCTGAGGCCCTGCTGGCTTGCGCGGCGCTGGTGGCCAGCGCCTCGGCCGCTCTGACAGTGCCGTCGTGGATCGCGAGCAGCCTGGGGGCGGATTCTGTCGACTTCCTGTATCTGTCCGGCAGCTCCACGGTGTCGGTCGAATCCCCGGCGTTCACCACGTTTCGGGCGCTCGCGCCGAGTAACAGCGGCACCGCCTCCGTTGGCGGGCCCCCGACCGCCGCGCCCGCGCCCGCCCGCATCGAAAGCCGTGCCGAGCTGTTGAATGGCCAGCGGCGCGCCGTCGGGGCCGATCGCTTGAGCTGGGGAAACCAGGAGCATCCCGCCTGGTCGGTGAACCCACCGGGCGACGTGCGACGAGCACGGCCGCTGGTGTACACCCTCAACGACGCCGGCACCCAGATGGGAGTGTTCGTGGTGCGTGCCGCGGACCGGTGAACGGCGGCTCCTGCCCCGGGCCTCTCCTGGCGCGGGTCGCTGACTGCTATCCTGTCCTGCTGTCGTTGAGTGAGCCGCCCGCTGAGGCGGTGCGAGGAGGCTCTTGGTGCTGACGATCGCGTTGCTGGTGTTGCACGTGCTCGTGTCGCTGGCGCTGATCATGCTCATCCTGTTGAAGTCCGGCCGCGGCGGGGGCTTGTCCGACATGTTCGGCGGGGGAGCGATGGGGGGCATGCAGGGCTCGACCGTCGTGGAGCGCAACCTCGACCGGCTCACCGTGGTGATCGGCGTGCTGTTCGCGATGACCACGGTCGTGCTCTCACTGCGACTGGTCTGAGGGCGCGGGTGCGCGTCGGCCGATCTGCCGCCGTCGCGCTGCTCGCCAGCGCGCTGCTGGCGACGGGGTGCTGGGGCGAGGACCCCGTCGCTTCCGCTCCCACCCCTCACCCGCCCCCGCTCTCGTCGCCCGCCGAGCAGGCCGGACGGGAACCCGAGAGCGGCACCCTGCGGTGGGCCGTGAACAATGTCCAACATGTCGTGCCGGGCGATGCGACCTCGCGGGACGAGTTGTTGATCGTCTCCGCGCTGTTCGAGCCGCTGACCCGCCTCGACGCGGCTGGACGCCCCCGGGCCGCGCTCGCCACGGCCTGGGAGCCGCTGGACGACGCCCGCCGCTGGCGCTTCACGTTGTCTGAGCAGGCCCGCTTCGTGGACGGCGAGACCGGTGATGCTCGGCAGGTCACCGCCCGTGACGTCGTCTTCGCGTGGAACCGGGCTGCCGCAGAAGGGCGCGCCGGCTTTCTGCTCGCTGACGTCGAGGGCTACGAGGACGTTGCCCACGGTGACGCAACCCGGTTGGCGGGGCTGCGCGCGGTGGACGAGCGCACGCTGGAGGTGACGTTGAACCGCGCCCACGGCGCCTTCGACGTGGTCGTCAGCCACCCGTCGCTGGCGCCGCTGCCCCGCGACCGCTGGCGCACCAACGAGCAGGGCATGCGGAAGCGCCCGGTGGGCAACGGCCCCTACCACATGGCGGAGGCGGTCGTGCCCGGCAACTACGTCAGCGTGCAGCCCGTGGCCGACTGGCACCGCGGCGAGCCAGAGGTCGACGAGATCCTCTTCCAGACCATGAGCCCCGACAGCGCGTTCGTGGCGTTCCAGCAGGAGCGGCTGGACGTCGGCCGGGTGCCGGAGGGGGCGGTGGACCGGGCGCGTGAGGAGTACGGCGAGGCGACGGCGGGTGGGCTCACCGGCGGGCTGCTGACCGACCCGATGCCGCATCTGCTCGCCCTCGGCTTGGACGTGAGGGAAGAGCCATTCGACGTTCCCGAGGTGCGCCGGGCGGTCAGCCTGGCGGTGGATCGGGCGGCGCTGGCCCGGGACCCCGCCGTCGCGGCGACGGCGCCGGCCACCTCGCTCCTGACACCAGGGCTGCCCGCCGGGGGGGAAGCCCGGTGCGGGCACTGCCGCCATGACCCGGAGGCGGCCGCCGCGATCTTCGCCGCCCACGGTGTGGACGAGCTGTCGCTGTGGGTTGACGCTGACGGGAACCACAATGCCCTGCTCACCCGCTTGCGACGGGATCTCAACGCCTTGGGCGTGACCCTGCGCGTGGAGGAGCGGCCGTTCGACGACTGGGAGGAAGCAACTCGGGAGGCCCCGATGTTCCGGATCGCTTGGCGGGCCGAGCACCGCACGGGGCTCGACGTGTTGGACCCGCTGCTTCACCCGGACGGGGCGTGGAGCCACACCGGGCTGGACGACGATGAGCTCAACCAGCTGTTGAATGACGCCCACACGGCGATCTCTCGCATCCGACGCCACGCCTTGCTACGGCAAGCCGAAGCTCGTGCCCTGGAGCTCGCCGCGATCATCCCGCTGGGCTACAGCGAGCACCGCACGGTGATCGCCGACCGGGTGGACGGGTTGCAGCTGGATTCGCTGGGTCGCGCCGACCTGTCCCAGCTGCGGTTGGCCAACGACCCGGCGGACATAGACGGCTGAACCCAGTGGTCACGCGAACACGTCGCGGGGCTCGGCGTAGTGGCACGCGGAGTCGTGGTCGTAGCCACGACGTTCGAGTGGCGGCTCCTCGTCAACACAGCGCTGGTCGCCCTTCCAGCACCGAGTGCGGAACCGGCAACCGGACGGCGGGTCAGCGGGGCTGGGCACGTCGCCTTCCAACACGATCCGGTCACGGCTGCCGCGCTTGG
>CAYQMQ010000120.1:0-6794 GCA_964418395.1 uncultured Actinomycetota bacterium | reverse complement strand
GACACCTCGCGGGCGACGGTGCGCACCCGCGGCCCGAGCCGGGCGGGTTCGGCCAGCCGGCTCGCGGCGGCGACCACGCCCAGAGCCCCGATCGCCTCGCCTCCCGAGCCTCGGATCGGCGCGGCGACCTCGACGAGGCCGCGCTGGATCTCGTCGGCGCCCACCTCGAAGCCGCGCCGTTGCACCGCGGCCATCTCCTCGCGGCCCAGCGTCTCGGCCGCGGGGGAGAACGCCAGCATCGCCCGCCCGAGCGCGAGCCGGTGCAGCGGCACCCGGTCCCCTACCGCCAGCGGCGGGCGGGTGGACCCCCCACCCACGGCCTCGCACTGATCGACCACGACCGCGTCGAGGCCGTCGCGCAGCGTCAGGCAGCTGCTCTCGCGCGTGCCATCGGCGAGCAGGCGCAACGCGGGCCGCCCCGCCTGGTAAAGCTCCAGCTGGCCCGTCGCCCGCCCGCCGAGCTCGATCAACGGCACGCCGAGGCGAAATCGCCGGGAGGTGTCGTCGCGGGTGACGAACCCCTGCTCGCTGAGCGTGCCCAGCAGACGATGCACGACCGCGCGGTCCAACCCCGTGTCGGCGCACAGCTCTGCGACGGTCGCCCCCCGTGGGCGAGCACCGACCGCGCACAGGACCTGCAGCCCCCTCCCCAGGGTGCGTGCCCCAGCCGCTCGGTGCTGTGCCACCTAGCCTCCCCCAGCCTCGGGCGGGCCCGACCCCGCCCCCCACGATCGCGCTCCCACGTCTCCGCACGGCGACCGCTTCGTTCGCACACACGCGGGCGACCCGTCCAGTCTTCGCCGCAGCCGCAGCGCCGTCAACCCGACCCAGGTCATGCGCGCTGATAGCCTGTCCCGGCCCGGCGGCCCCGCCGCCGCTCGAGACCATGTCGATCGAGGCGAAAGGCCTGCTGTGACGACCCCCCGCCCGTCGGCCACGGACGCCACCGAAGGCATGTTCGAGTCGCTGCTGGAAGCCAGCGTCTTTCGCAAGCTGTACGACAACCGGGTGCTGTACCTGCGCGGCCCGATCGAAGACACGGTGGCCGACACGCTCGTCGCCCAGCTGATGGCGCTGGACGCCGACGGCAAGGACGACGTCACCCTGTACATCAACTCGCCAGGCGGCGTCATCCACGGCATGTTCGCCATGTACGACGTCATGCACCTGATGGAGGCCAAGGTGCACACCGTGTGCGTGGGCATGGCCGCCTCGGCCGCCGCCTTCCTGCTGGCCACCGGCACCGGCACGCGAGCCGCCACCCCCAACGCCCGGGTGATGTTCCACCAGCCGCTGGGCGGGGCCCGCGGCCAGGCCGTCGACATCCAGATCCAGGCCCAGCAGATCGTCTTCTTGCGCGAGCGCCTCAACGAGATCCTGGCCGACTGCACCGGCCAGCCGCTGGAGCGCATCGCCAAGGACACCGACCGCGACTTCTGGCTCAGCGCCCAGGAGGCCATCGAGTACGGCGCGATCGACGAGCTCCGCACCACCGGCGGCATCGCCCACAACAGCTGACCGCCCACTCTGGCCGCCGCGGGCTCAGCGCCCGCGGCTCAGCGACGCTGGCACCGGGTGCAGTACGTGGTGCCGCGCCCGCCCACCACGATCTTGCGCAGCGGCTCACCGCAACGCGGGCACGGCCGTCCCGCCTGCCCGTACGCGATCAGACGGTCGGCGAAACGGCCCGACTGGCCGTTGACCGTCTGGTAGTCGCGGAACGTGGTGCCCTCCCGCTCGATCGCTTCGGACAGCACCTCGCCGATCGTCCGGTGCAGCCGTGCCGCGCGCTCGACGCCCACCCGCCGGGCGCGCGGGTTGATCCGTGCCCGCCACAGGGCCTCGTCGGCGTAGATGTTGCCGACGCCGGCCACCGCCCGCTGCGCGAGCAGGAACGGCTTGACGGCCATGCGGGTGCGGCGCAACGCGGCCGCGAAGGCAGCGACGCGAAACTCGTCCGACAGCGGCTCCGGACCCAGCTGCGCCAGGGTGGGGATCCCGGTGTACTCGCCCGCAGCCACCACCGCCATGCGACCGAATCGGCGCACATCGCGAAAGTCCAACACCCCGTCGTCGAGGACCACGGTCGCGCGCACGTAGGGGTCGGGCTGCCAGGCGGGCGCTTCCTGTCCGCCGTCCTCTCCCCGCAGTCGCAGCGAGCCGGTCATGCCGAGGTTGATGACGAGCTCGTGGTTGTCGCCGAGGGCCACGAGCAAGTACTTGCCCCGCCGGCCGACATCGCCGATGCGCTTGCCGACCGCCGCGTCCAGCTCGCCCATCCGCGCCTGCGGCGTCGCGGTCACGGCCACCACACGCCGGCCGACCAAGCGCGGACGCAGCTGGCGGCGCACGCTCTCCACTTCGGGCAGCTCCGGCATCGTCATCATGATGGACGGGGCGGGCCCGAGCGCAAACCGCTGCTTGAGCCAGCCGGACGACCTGCCGATCACTTCGGCAACGTCCCGATCTCGTCATCGACACCCGGGGGCCGGACCGAGGGGGGTCCCCGGGGGCTTGGAGGCGCCAGTGCACCCCCCTTTTGAGCCTGCCCCGCCCCGGTCACCGCTGGCCACCGAGCTCGCCGTGCGGTTCGTCGAGCGGGAGTCCGCCGGCCTTGCCGCAGCGCTGCGCGCCCCCTGCGACTCGCAAGCGCTGCACGAGGCGCTGCGGTGGCACGACGACGCGCACCGGACCTGGCTGACCTTGCTGGCAGTCGGTGATCGAGCGGGATGGTCGAGCGTGCCCAGCCTCCACCGCCTGTACGCCTTCCACGGGCGCCTCGCCGAGATGCTCCAGCGCGGCTGCGCCCGAGATGAGGCGGCCCGTCGCCTTCTCGGCGCGCACCTGGACCAGCTCACCTCGGAAGCCGTGGCGGGGCTGCGAGCGGATGTCCACTCGCAGCCGGACTCAGAAGGGCGTTGGGAGCCACCCCGAGAAGACGCGTGGGGCCCAAACCCGATTCGGCATGACGGGCAGGATATGACGGCCCGATTGGGTACAGTCTCTGACACCGGAACCCAACAGTCGCCCGGTGCCGCCCACGACGGCTCGCATCGCCCATAGCGGGAAACAGGGGCGGGGGGCGACCGAGGTGAGGAGGTGGCCCCATGCTGACTGGTGATGTCTCGGCTCCCCCTCCCCGCAACGAACCCGTCCGGGCGTACGCGCCGGGCTCACCCGAGCGTGCCTCGCTGGAGCGGCGGGTCCGCCAGATGGAGGGCGAGACCGCCGACGTCCGCAACGTCATCGGCGGTGAGCGCGTGACCGGCGCGTCCACGTTCACCCAGCGCGCGCCACACCGCCACGATCTCGCGCTCGCCGAGGTGCACGCCGCCGGCTCCGAGCACCTCGGCCAAGCCGTCTCGACGGCGTTGGAGACAGCCGAGGAGTGGGCGGCGATGCCCCACTCCGAGCGCCAAGCCGTCTTTTTGCGCGCCGCCGACCTGATCGCGGGCCCGTGGCGCGACACGATCCTCGCGGCCACGATGCTGGGACAGTCCAAGTCGGTGCACCAGGCCGAGATCGAGGCCGTCTGCGAGCTGGTGGACTTTCTGCGGTTCAACGCCCACTACAGCGAGCGGATCCTCGCCGACCAGCCCTGGAGCCCGGAGGGCACCTGGAACCGCATGGACTACCGCCCACTGGAGGGGTTCGTGCTGGCGATCACCCCGTTCAACTTCACCGCCATCGCGTGCAACCTGCCGACCGCCCCGGCGCTGATGGGCAACGTGTGCCTGTGGAAGCCGTCGGAGAAGCAGGCGCTGGCCGCCCACTACACCATGCAGGCGTTGGAGGCCGCCGGCCTGCCGCCGGGGGTGATCAACCTGGTGCACGGCGACGGCGCGCTCGCCGCCGACGTCGCCACCCGTCACGAGCGCTTCGCGGGGCTGCACTTCACCGGGTCCACCAACGTGCTGCGGGGGCTGTGGCGCACCATCGGCGAACGGATCGACAACTTCGTCAACTACCCTCGGATCGTCGGCGAGTCCGGCGGCAAGGACTTCGTGGTGGCCCACCCGTCGGCGGACGTCGACGCGCTCGTCGTGGCGCTGGGCCGGGGCGCGTTCGAATACCAGGGACAGAAGTGCTCGGCGGCGTCGCGCGCCTACATCCCGGCGAGCCTGTGGCCCCAGGTCCGCGACGGCATCGCCGATCTCGCCAAGGGCATCACGATGGGCGACGTCGGCGACCTGTCGACGTTCATGGGCGCGGTCATCGACGAGACGGCGTTCAACAAGCACCGTGACGCGCTGGAGGCGGCCCAGGCCGCTTCCGACGTCGAGGTCGTCGTCGGCGGCAACACCAGCAACGAGAACGGGTGGTTCGTCGAGCCGACGGTGCTCGTGGCCGACGACCCGCACTACGACACGATGGTCCGCGAGCTGTTCGGCCCCGTTTTGACGTGCTACGTCTACGAAGATCGGGCCTGGGAGGAGACGCTCGAGCTGGTCGACGGCACCAGCGGCTATGCGTTGACCGGCTCGGTGTTCGCCGAGGACCGCGTCGCGATCCAGCAAGCCCTCGGCACGCTACGGCAGGCCGCCGGCAACTTCTACGTCAACGACAAGCCCACCGGCTCCGTCGTGGGCCAACAGCCATTCGGTGGCGCCCGCGGCTCCGGCACCAACGACAAGGCCGGCTCGGTGTGGAACCTGATCCGCTGGGTGAGCCCCCGAGCGGTGAAGGAGACCTTCGTGCCTCCCCACGACTGGCGCTATCCGCACATGGGCTGAGCCGCCCACACGACGTCCGCCCAGCCGTCATCCCGAGGAGATCTCGGCCGCCGTGGCCGCGTCGGGGGCCACCACGAAACGGACCGTGTCGCCCTCGCAGTCGAGGCGCAGCACATCGTCCGGGCCCCGGTGGAGGCCGTTGCCGACCGGCTGGCTGTTCGCTGCGGTCGCATGCCAGTCGGCCACGACGTCGCACACCCGGTCCGCGTCGGCCGGGGAGGCGAAGGCCCAGGCCACGGCGACCGCGACCGCGTCGTCGCGCCGCCACGCCGCCAGCTGGCCACCCCGCCAGGCCGTGGCCACCGGCCGGTCGGGTGTGTGGCCGTCGGCGAGCTCCATCAGCAGCAGGACCTCGAACGCCCCCCAGGGCAGCTGCTCGAGCGGGTCCCATCCCGCCGGGTCACGGCCTGCATCGAGGTCCACCGGCGTGAAACCATCCGCTCGCAGGTCGGGCTCGAGCACTTCGACCATCGTCTGCGGCGGCTCAGCGATCGCCTCGTCGACCGCCGACCACCCGTCGGGCTGACGGAGGTCGCGGACGAACCGTGGACCCACCGTGTACGGCGCGATGAACGACTCGACCAGGGCGGGCGGCAGCTCCTGCAGCGCCTCCAGCTGCTGGGCCCCGGCCTCCATCTCCTCGGCGCGCCGCTGCTGTTGCTCCTCGTCGGACAGGTGAGCGTCGGCCCATTGCTCCTCGACCACCACGGCGTCGCCTTCGACGACCGAGCGAAACGCCATGGCCGCGTCGGGGTCGTCGTCGAGGTCGCTGAGCCGTTGCAAGTCGAAATGCTGGTCCTGGAGGGCGTGGACCGCCTCGTGGGCGACCACGGACCGTTCGCTGGGGGTGAGCGCGTCCCCGTCGCTCACGAGGTAGGCGCGGCCGTCCTCGGGGTCGTACAGCCCGACAGCTGCCAGCGACACCACCTCCTCGAGAAGCTCGGAGAGGTCGGCGTCGTCGGGGATCTGGTGCAGCGCCGCCAGGATCGCCTCGATCTCCCGGAGGTGTTCGAGGGCATCGGTGGATGAGTCCAGGGCGTGCTCCGCGAGCTCATCGGGCTCGACGACCTGCACCGGCACATCCTCGGTCGGCGACAGCTCGCGCAACTCGGCTACCTGCTCGACGATGCGGTTGAACGTCGCGGTCGCCTCCGTGTCGACCCCGTCGCCGGGTGACGCCTCGGGCGGGGCCGGCTCGACCGGGGTCCGCTCCGCCGGGGACGGCGTGGCGCCCACGTCGGCGGCGGGCTCGCCATCCGATGTGCACCCCGCGATCGCGAGCATGCACAGCACAACGGCGATCCAGCGCCCGATCACGACCGCTCCCTCCGTTTGCCGGGACCCCTCGCTCGTCTCGCCACGGGGACGATGAACCCGGCGACGGTGCGCCCAGCATCGGCTCACCCCGGCGAGGTTGTCAACGCGTACATGTTCTACCTGAGCGAGATGTGAAGAACTCGCCAACTTCGTGAACAATTGCGCCGGGCCTGTATATTTTGATGCACCCGTGGCGCTCCGATAGGATGACTTCCCAGTCTACAACAAAGGAGCCTTCGTGGCGGCGGCCAAGTCCCAAGAAGAGGCCATTCGGCGCTATTTGACGTACATCAACAATCCCGACGAGCTTGTCGATCAAAGTCAGATCGAGACGCTGCAGCAGAAGTTGAGCGAATCCCACGATCCCGTGGAGCGGATCAAGCTGCGCAACGAGATCGAGCGAACCAAGCAGCCACCGGCCGACGAGTTAGAGGCCGAGTTCGTGCGCGTCGCCAAGCAATGGGCCGAACAACACGGGATCAGCGCCGAAGCGCTGCGCGCCGAAGGCGTCAAGCCGGCGGTGCTGCGCAAAGCCGGCTTCACCATCGGCGGCGGCACGCGCAAGCGAACGACCGCGGCCAAACGGACCGGCAAGAGCCGCCAGCGTGCGAGCAAAGACGACGTGATCCAGCATCTGACCTCGCAACCCAGCGGCAGCGAGTTCACCCTGAACGACGTGATGGAAGCCACCGGCGCCTCACGCAGCACCGTGAACCAGGTCATCTCGCGCCTCACCGAAGAGGG
>CAYQMQ010000119.1:0-6800 GCA_964418395.1 uncultured Actinomycetota bacterium | reverse complement strand
GGGCTGGACACCTCCCACTTCGAGCCGCGGCGGCGGACGGCGACGCCGCGACGTCCGCCCGGCCAGCGCGCGAGCCCCGGGCCGCGTTCATATTTGGAGCGCATCGGTCCTGGGGAGCTCGCCGAAGCCGCTGCGGCGTCCACGTCGCTGCGTGAAGCCCTAGACAGGCTCGGCGTGGCCGTCAACGGCAGTACGTACGCAGCGCTCAAGCGGGCCATCCAGCGCCGCGGGGTCGATGTGTCGCACTTTCGCGGACAGGGATGGGCCCGGGGAACCCGTGGCCAGACCCGCAATGGTGGTCGTCGGCTGGAGGAGGTGCTGGTGAGGGACTCGCCAGCAACCAGCACGCACGACCTTCGCCAGCGTCTGCTGAAATGCGGCCTGAAAACGCACCGCTGCGAAGGCTGTCTGGGCACGGAATGGCTCGGTGGCCCGATCCCGCTCCAACTCGACCACATCAACGGCGACCGGCGCGATAACCGTCTCGAGAACCTGCGACTGCTCTGCCCGAACTGTCACGCGCTGACGACGACTTGGTGCGGGCGCAACATGGCCAGGTACAGGTAGCATCTGACGGCGCACGGCCCCGCTGGCGGAAAGGTAGACGCTCGCGGCTCAAATCCGCGTGCCCTTACGGGCGTGGGGGTTCGAATCCCCCGCGGGGCACCCACCACCCGCCGGGCACGGTCCGCGATCGACCGGCCGGGGTCCGGGCTCACCTCCCCGGCTCCTGATGGTGGCAGGTTGTGCTCTACACTGCGGCCTCCGCTCCCGCCACTGTGTCGGGACGCGGCCCCGTGCCGACAAGGAGCGCTGCGTGCGGTTGCGCAAGGATCCCCATCGCCGGCTGTCGGAGCTGCGCCACGAAACCGAGCGCCTCCGAGAGCGGTTGGCGGTGCTCGACGAACAGCTGGCCTTCCAGCAGGGGGTGGCCGACGAGGCCGTCACGGACGCCGTGGTGGCCGACACCCCGCTGGCGGACCGTGAGCAGCGGGCAGCGAACGAGGACGCCCGCCGCACCCGACGGGAACGCCAGGAGACCGCTGAGCGGTTGGAGAAGCTCACCGCGGAGCAGGACGAGCTGCTGGAACGGCTGGCCGAGCGAACCGCAGCGGACCGGGGGACCGACAGGTGAGCGCCGAAGACGCCGACCACAGCGAGCACCGCCCGATCCGAGTGCTCATTGCCGAGGACGAGGCCCTGATCCGCCTCGACCTCAAGGAGATGCTCCTCGAGGAGGGCTTCGACGTGGTCGGCGAGGTCTCCGACGGGGCCACGGCGCTTCGCACCGCCCGCGACCTGCGACCCGACCTCGCGATCCTCGACATCAAGATGCCGGTCATGGACGGCCTCGAGGCCGCCGAGACGATGACCGCCGAGCGGCTCTGCGCCGTGCTGATCCTGACCGCGTTCAGCCAGCGCGAGCTCGTGGAGCGGGCGCGGCGCGCGGGCGCGATGGCCTACCTCGTCAAGCCCTTTCAAAAGCATGACCTGCTGCCGGCAATCGAGATCTCGGCCGGCCGCTTCCGGGACCTGCAAGGGCTCGAGGACGAGGTCGGGGATCTGTCGGACCGCTTGGAGACGCGCAAGGCCGTGGAACGCGCCAAGGGACTGCTGCAGGAACGCGAGGAGATGAGCGAGTCCGAGGCGTTCCGCTGGTTGCAGAAGACGGCGATGGAGCGTCGCGTCACGATGAAGGCCGTTGCCGACCAAGTCATCGACCGCCTCGAAGCATGAGCCTCCTGCAGGCCGCGACCCCGGGCCGCGTGCTCCTGTGGACCGCGTGGCTGTCGGCTGTCGCGCTGTTGGGCGTCGCGGCCGCGTCCGGCACGGCCGCCGAGGCGGCCGGCGGTAGCCGCGCCGACACTCGGGTGGCGGCCGAGGAAGGCGAGGCGGAGGCCGAGCGGACGGGGGAGCAGCTGCACGGCCGGCTTCAAGTCGACGGCGAGCCGGTGCCCGGCGTGGTGATCCGGGTCGAGAACGCCGGCGGTCAGCAAGTCGCGGAGGTTCAGTCCGACGAGAACGGGGAGATCGAGATCGACCTGCCGGGACCGGGGCGCTACCGGGCGGTGTTGGAGACCGACACGCTGCCCGAAGGGATCGCGCTGCGCGATCCGGACCGCAACACCCTGGAGCCGACCGTCAGCCCCGGCGCCCGGCGCCCGCTGCTGTTCCCACTGGTGGACGCCGACCAGGTCGAGGAGGCGGACACCGGGTTCGCCTTCCCCACCGGCCGGTTGGCGCAGGGCACCATCAACGGGCTCAACCTCGGCCTGCTGATCGGGATCACCTCGATCGGGCTGTCGCTGGTGTTCGGCACCACCCGGCTGATCAACTTCGCCCACGGCGACATGGTCACCTTCGGCATGGTCGTCGCGTTCCTGTTGCACCGGCAGTGGTTGGACATGCCGCTGGTGGCCGCGGGAGTGCTCGCGATCGTCGCCGGTGGCGCGCTGGGCGCCGGCCTGGAGCGGGGCCTGTGGGACCCGTTGCGACGGCGCCGGTTCGGCATCATCCAGCTGCTGGTCGTCTCGATCGGCCTGTCGTTCGTGCTGCGCTACCTCATCCTGCTGGTGTACGGCAGCCGCCGACAGGGATACGCCGACTTCGCGACCTCGTCCATGGTGCAGTTCGGCCCCTTCACCACGACCCAGCGCGACCTGGGGGTCATGGCCATCAGCATCGTGGTGCTCGCCGCCGTCGGGCTCATGCTGACCCGGACGCGGATGGGCAAGGCCATGCGGGCGGTCGCCGACGACCGGGACCTCGCCGAGTCCTCCGGCATCGACGTGCGCTTCGTGATCCTCGTGGTGTGGGTGCTGGGCGGCGCGCTCGCGGCGCTGGGCGGCGTGCTGTACGGCGCCACCGTGGAGGTCTCGTGGCTGAGCGGCTTCCGCTTGCTGTTGCTCATGTTCGCCGGCGTGATCCTCGGTGGGATCGGCACCGCGTTCGGTGCGCTCCTGGGCAGCCTCGTGGTCGGGCTTGGCGTGGAGATCAGCGCGGTGTGGCTGGGCGGGCAGCTCAAGTACGTGTGGGCTCTGCTGGTCATGATCGTGGTCCTGCTGGTGCGCCCGCAGGGCATCCTCGGCATCCGCGAGCGGGTGGGGTGAGTTCGCGTGGACGTAACCGACATCCTCACGTTTGCCATCCGATCGGCGATCGGACCGCTGGCGATCACGTTCGCGCTGGCCACCATCGGCTTGAACGTCCACTTCGGCTACACCGGCCTGCTCAACATCGGCCAGGTCGGCTTCGTCATGGTGGGTGCCTACGGCGTGGCGATCACCGCCGGGACCTACGGAGGGTCGCTGTGGCTGGGGGTGCTGGTCGGCTTCGCTCTGGCGGTCGTGCTGGCCGTGCTGCTGGCGATGCCGACGTTGCGGCTGCGCGCCGACTACCTCGCGATCACGACCATCGCCGTCGGAGAGGTGTTGCGTCTGGGCGCGCGCGCGAGCCACCTGCGCCCGGTGACCGGCGGGCCCGACGGCATCGCGGGCTTCGCCGACCCGTTCTTCGCCCTGAACCCGATCCCACCCGGGGACTACGGCTTCTGGGTGGTGCAGCTCGGCAACCAGCGCCGCGTGTGGCTGCTGCTGGTCGGCTGGGCGCTGGTCGCGCTGTGCTGCCTGCTGGTGTGGGCGCTGGCCCGCAGCCCGTGGGGGCGGGTCCTGCGCGCCATCCGCAGCGATGAGGACGCCACGCGCAGCGTGGGCAAGAACGTGTTCGGCTACAAGACACAGAGCCTGATCCTGGGCGGGCTCATCGGGGCGGTGGGCGGCGCCTTCCTCGCGCTGAGCAACTCGTCGGTGTCGCCGGACACCTTCGATCCCCGCATTACCTTCTACGCCTACGTGATCATGCTGCTCGGAGGGGCCGGTCGGGTGCTGGGGCCGGTGCTGGGCTCCATCATCTTCTTCGCGCTGTTCCAGGCCAGCGCGGTCTTCCTGCGGCAGGTGCAGGCGGTCGGCTGGTTGCCGCTGGAGGACTGGTTCGGGTCGCAGGCGATTGGCGCAGCTCGCCTGACCCTGGTGGGGGTGGGGCTGATGGCGCTGATGATCTTCCGGCCACAGGGAATTCTGGGAGACCGTCGAGAGATGGCGCTGTAGATGCCAGAGCCACACGAACAGACGGATGCGGCCGGGACCGGGGCCACCGAGGTAACGGAGACCGCGCCACTCGGCCTCGATGAGGCCGAGCAACGGGCCGCGGAGGAGGCTCGCCGGCGCATCGGCGACGCCGCCGCCGAGCCCGGCGCCGCCAAGCCCGACGGGGTGCTGCAGGTGGACGGGGTCCGCAAGGCGTTCGGCGGGCTCGTCGCGGTTGACGCCGACCACCTGGAGATCCAGCGGGGCACGCTGACCGCGCTCATCGGGCCGAACGGCGCCGGCAAGACCACCCTGTTCAACGTTTTGACCGGGTTCCAGCGCCCCGATCGCGGCCGTTGGCAGCTCGACGGCCACGACATCACCGGCAAGGCACCTCACCGGATCGCCCAGCGGGGGATGGTGCGCACCTTTCAGCTCACCAGGGCCCTCACCAAGATGACCGTGCTCGACAACATGCGCGTCGCCAGCGCCCAGAGCGGCGAGCGCCTGTGGGCGGCGCTGCTGCGACCTCGTGACTGGCGTCGCCAAGAGCGCGAGATCACTGAGCGCAGCCGCATCCTGCTGGACCGCTTCGGGCTCGGCGAGATGGTCGACGACTACGCCGGCGAGCTGTCGGGCGGTCAGCGCAAGCTCTTGGAGCTGGCCCGGGCGTTGATGGTGAAGCCGCGGCTGCTCATGCTCGACGAGCCCGTCGCGGGCGTGAACCCGGTGCTGAAGCACAACCTGTTGTCCCACATCACCGCGCTGCGGGACGAGGGCATGACCGTCGTGTTCGTCGAGCACGACATGGACGTCGTGATGGGGATCAGCGACTGGGTCGTGTGCATGGCCGAAGGCCGGGTCATCGCCGAGGGTCCCCCGGAGGTCGTCGGGCGCAACGACGCGGTGATCGACGCGTATCTCGGCACCCGCCACGACGAGCCGGCCGACGAGGGCACGACATGAGCGCTGACCGCCAGAGCCCCACCGGATCGGTCCTGGCCGCAGAGGGCATCGTCGCCGGCTACATCAAAGACGTCGACATCCTCACCGGTTGTGATCTGCACGTGGCCGAGGGGGAGGTCGTGGGCGTCATTGGGCCCAACGGCGCCGGCAAGTCGACCCTGGTCAAGACGCTGTTCGGCCTCGTGCCCGTCCGACAGGGCACGGTGTGGCTGCGAGGTCGCGACGTCACCGGTGCCGCCCCCCACGAGCTCGTCTCGCTCGGCGTGGGCTATGTGCCGCAAGTGGCCAATGTCTTCCCGCGCCTGACCGTGGCGGAGAACCTCGAGATGGGCTTGTACCAGCAGCCGTCGCAACTGCGCGAGCGGCTCGATGCCGTCGGAGAGCTTTTCCCCCAGCTGCAAGACCGCGGACGGCAACGGGCCGGGTCGTTATCCGGTGGCGAGCGCCAGATGCTGGCCATCGCCCGTGCGCTGATGATGGATCCGGCCGTGCTGTTTCTGGACGAGCCCTCGGCTGGGTTGTCCCCGATCCACCAGGACGAGGTGTTCCACCGCGTGCGCGAGATCAACGCCACCGGCGTGAGCGTGGTCATGGTGGAGCAGAACGCCCGCCGGTGCCTGCAGATCGCCCACCGCGGCTACGTCCTGGACCAGGGCCGCAACGCCCACACCGGAACCGGTCACGAGCTGCTCAACGACCCGAAGGTCGTCGAGCTGTACCTCGGGACGTTGGCTCGGGCGCACTGACGGTTCTGCGGCCGTGGCCCCCGGAACGGACCACGGCCGCAGGGTGTGTCAACCGCGCTGCGCCACGATCACTCCTCGTCGGCGCCCGAGACCGTGGCCTCACGGACCTCGACGCTGGTCAGCTCACCGTCTTCGAACTGCCAGATCTCGTACTCGCCGGACTGGGGGTCACCGACATCGGTGAGACCCGTGACGCCGCTGGGACCCCGATAGGCGATTGACTCGCCGTCCTCGAGCAGGCCCTTGCACTCTTCGAAGGACGAGCACTCGGTCTCGCCGCTCATCAAGCCCACGACCTCATCGGCGATGTCGGCGCCGTCGGTTGAGTCAGCGGCGATCGCCCCGAGGCCCATCAGCACCGCGCAGTCGTACTTCTGGGCGGCGAAGATCGTCTCCTCGAGGTCCTCGCCGGCGTGCTCCCGCAGCCGGTTGAGGAAGTCCTCGTCAGCGCCGGGGTTGGGGGCGGTGCCCATCATCCCGTCGAGCGCGTTGGGATTGCCGGGCTCGACCTCTTCGGGCAGGCCCTCGCTGCGCAGCCCGTCGGCACCGAAGATGCCGACCTCGTCAGGTCCGAGGCCGGACTCGATCATGTTCTGCAAGATGCTGACCCCTTCTTCGAACGAGATGAGCACCACCGCATCCGCGCCGGCCTCCTCGACCGTGGAGACCTCCGCGTCGAACGTGCCGGTGTCGGGGTCGTAGATCTCTTTGGCCACCACGCTGGCGCCCACGCCCTCCAGAGCCTGCTCGGTGGCGTCGGCCAGCCCTTGCCCGTAATCATCGGCGCGGGCGAGGATGGCCACGTCGGTGTGGCCCTGCTCGACCACCAAGTCAGCGAGGACCGGGCCCTGCAGCGCGTCGCTGGGGGCGGTGCGGAAGTACAGATCCTCGGCCAGCTCGGTGAACGTCGGCGACGTGTTCGAGCCCGAGCACTGCGCCACGCCAGCGCCGGTGATCGTGTCGATGACCTCGAGCGACTGCCCGGAGGCGGCGGCGCCGATGA
>CAYQMQ010000118.1:0-6845 GCA_964418395.1 uncultured Actinomycetota bacterium | reverse complement strand
CGCCAACCCCACCATTCGGGCGGTTAGCTCAGGGGGAGAGCGCTACCTTGACACGGTAGAGGCCGCTGGTTCGATCCCAGCACCGCCCACCACGACCGCTTGAGATGGCGTTCCCGCCGCCAGCGACTCCGTCACCGCCGGCTATCCCCTTCGGACGTGGAGCACGGGCCACGGCGGGGTACGATCCGGATCGGTCGGGCGCGTACCCGCACACACGCCCTCACGAAAACTAGAGGGGACACCGCGTGCCCCCTGAGTGCCAACCTGGGACGCCGGGCCACGAGCACTCCGGCACGAGGCAGTTCTGTCCAGACCGCGCAGAGCGATCGAGGTGCCCGACGTGATCGACACCGCCGCCGTCAGCCCGGCCGGGTTCGCCGAAGCCCGCTTGACGATGGCGCTCAAGGCCGGCGGGGTGGGGACGTGGCAGTGGGATCGCACCACCGGCGAGCTCAACTGGGACGATGCGCTCGAAGCGATCTACGGGCTGGAGCCCGGCACGTTCGCGGGGTCGTTCGACGACTGGCTCGCCCTGATACATCCGGACGACCGCGACCACGTGATGAGAGCCGTGAACACGGCGTTGGAACACGGTGACGCATACGAGGTCGAGCACCGGATCGTGCGGCCCGACGGGCAGGTGCGGTGGCTTCACTGCCGCGGCGAGGGCCTCATGGACGGCCAGGAACGCGTGATCGGGATGCACGGCGTTGCCGTGGACCTGACCGAGCGCCGGACCGCCGAAGCGGAACGCGACCGTCTGCTCGCCGCCCACGAGGCCGCCCGCGACCGGCTGGCGTTTCTTGCCGAGGCCAGCGCGGTGCTGTCGCGGTCGCTGAACACCAACGCCGCGATGTCCCAGCTCGCCGAGCTCACGGTGCCCCGGCTGGCTGACTGGTGCGTCGTCGACCTCCTTGAGCAGGGCGAGCTCCAGCCGCTGGCGGCAAGCCACCACGACGCCACCAAGCTCGACCGCGTGCGGCGTTGGCGCGCCAATCAGTCCCCGAGCTTGGCTCACGGGCCCGACAGGGTGGTGCAGACCGGCGAGTCCGAGTTGATCACCGACATCGACGACGCGGTGCTCCAAGCCGCCGCCAAAGACGACGACCACCTGCAGCTGCTGCGCTCGCTGGACTTTCGCTCGGCGGTGATCGTGCCGTTGGTGGCTCGCGGCACCGTGCTCGGGGCGCTGACGCTGATCCACGACGCCGAGTCCGGCCGGCGCCACACCGCCGACGACCTCGCGCTCACCGAAGAGCTCGCCGGCCGCGCCGCTGTGGCCTTGGACAACGCCCGCTTGTTCCAGGACCGCGCGACCGTGGCCAGCGTCCTCCAACGAGCCCTGCTGCCGCCGGAGCTGCCCCGGGTGCCGGGCGTCGAGGTGGCCGCCCGCCACCAACCCGCCGCGGAGATGGTCATCGGCGGCGACTTCTACGACGTGTTCGAGAACGCCGACGGCTCGTGGACGGTGCTGATCGGGGACGTGTGCGGCAAGGACACCACCGCGGCGTCACTGACCGCGTTGGCCCGCCACAGCGCCCGCGCGGCCGTGACCCACGACAGCGATCCGCGCACGGTGCTGCACGTCATGAACGAGGCGTTTCGCCAGCACGGCTCCGAGGAGCAGTTCTGCACCGCCGTGTGCGTGCGGCTGCGCTCCGGTCCGGAACGGACCGACCTCGAGTGCGCCGTGGCCGGCCATCCCCCGCCGCTGCTGCTGCGGCCCGACGGCTCGACGGAGGCGATCCGGGCCACCGGGCCTCTCGTCGGCCTGTTCGACGACGCGGCGTTCCCGCCGGCGTCGGTCAGCCTGGCGCCCGGCGAGACGCTGGTGCTGTACACCGACGGGGTCACCGAGGCCCGCCGCGAGGACGAGCTGTTCGGCGAGGCGCGGCTCACCGCCGCGCTCGGCCAGCGGCCCGCGCTGGAAGCCGACGCCTTGGCCGACGAGGTGTTGCGTGCGGTCGCCGGGTTCGACAACGGTGACCGTCGCGACGACGTGGCCGTGCTGACCGTGCAGCGGCCCGCCACCCAGCCGCTCGAGTAGCGAAGCGCTAGCGGCCCTCAATCAGCCGCTCACGTAGCGAAGCGGTAGCGGCCCTCAATCAACAGGCGGCCCGCACGCGCTCGGCTCCCGTGTAGACGTTCGCGCGACGTCCGCGCAAAAAGCCGACCAACGTCATGCCGAGGCGCTGGGCGAGGTCGACCGACAGGCTCGACGGGGCCGAGATGCCGGCCAGCACCGGCACGCCGGCGACCGCCGCCTTCTGCGCCAGCTCGAAGCCGGGCCGGCCGCTGACCAGCAGGAGGTTGGCAGCCAGCGGCAAGCGCCGTTGCAGCAGCGCCCAGCCCACCACTTTGTCCACGGCGTTGTGCCGCCCGACGTCCTCGCGGGCGCACACCACCTCCCCGTCGGCGGTGAACAGCCCGGCCGCGTGGAGCCCGCCGGTCCGGCTGAACAGGCCCTGAGCCGCGCGCAGCCGTTCGGGCAGGGCGTACAGCGTCTCGAGGTCGACCGTCGGCCCGGGGCGGACCGGCCCGCACCGGACCTCCAGCGCGTCGAGGCTTTGCTTGCCACACACCCCGCAGGCGGCGGTCGTCGTTCCGCGCCGCGCGGCGTGCTCCAGCGGCGGCAACGGGCCGGCCACGTCCACGGTGACGGTGTTGTAGCGATGGTCGGGTTCCACGGCAGCGCAATAGCCGATGGTGCGGATCTCGCCGGGATCGCCCACCAACCCCTCGGCGACGCACAGCCCGGCGGCCAACTCGAAGTCACCGCCCGGCGTGCGGATGGTCACACCCAGCACGGCCTCGCCGTCGTCGCCCCGCAGGCGAATCTCCAGCGGCTCCTCGGTGATCACGTCGTCGCGGCGGGTGCACACCCCGTCGTCGTCGAACGCACGGACCGACACCCGCGTGCGGGGACCCGGAGGCCGGCGCGGTGCGTCCATCACAGCTCCTCGTGGCGTGGGGGGAGTTTGCGGCCTCAGCCCCGCTGCTGCCGCACGACGTGGGCGGGATCGCGCGCCGCTTGGAAGCCGGCTTTGAACACCGACCAGCGGGTGCACATCGCGCCGGCCAGCGTCACGCCGGCCCCGGCCCACCGCGCGGCCCGCCGACGTCCGGCGAGGCCGAGCACGACGGTCCCGGCGATGGTGCAGGCAGTAGCGGCGGTGTCGAACCGGCCGGCGGCGCCCTCGTGGTAGACGCGACCGACCGAGCCGAGCCGGCGCCGCATCGTCGCCGTCGCTACCAACTCGGCCGCACCCCCGGCGATCGCCAACCGCCGGGCCGGCACCGTCTGGTCAGCGGGGCCCGCGAGCGTCATCGCCGCGCCGCTGCTGGCCGCCGCGCCGGCCGCGAACACGAACGGCAGGGTGTCCCGGGCGCCGTGCCAGGCGGGGTTGGCCGAGTCCGACAGCAACACGGCGGTGTAGGTCGCCAGCGGCACACCGAGCGCCGCGGCGGCTTGCGACACCCCGCGGCGCAGCCGCGGCAGCCGGTCGATCGCGTCCAGCGCCGCCGCACCCGTCGCCGCCACACCGAAGCTCGTCAAAATCCAGCTGCCCACGCTCATCGCCGAGGTGGGCTTGACCACGCGCAGCATGTTCAGAAACCGTCGGGGCCGACCCAGATCGCTGACCAGCAGCACGGGGCTGACCGCGGCTGCGCCGGCGGCCACCAGGCGGGTGCGCCGGGCGTGCTCGGCGTGGCCGGCGAGCTCGGCGAGCACCGCCGCCAAGCTGGTGCCGCCGGCCAAGCCCCCGGCGAACAGATACCACGGCACCTGCCAGGTCCACGCCGGCTCTTTGACGATCGGCTGGCCGTAGTAGCTGCGCACCGGGGCGCTCGGCTCGGTCACGGCCGCCCCCCGGCGAAAGCCGCGGCCACGCCGGCGGCGAGCGCACCCCCGGCGACAGCGGCCACACCCCACATCCGCGCCAGGCGCCGCGTGGGCGTGACCGGGTCCGGCGGCAGGCCATAGACCTCGGGGTCGTCCAGCAGCAGGAAGAAGGCCCCGAACCCGCCGACGCCGTCGCCGGGGTCGTCGCCGTAGAGGCGCGCGCCGGGCACGCCGGCCTCGACGAGCTGATCGAGCCGCTCCCGGGCGCGTTCGCGCAACTCCTCAAGCGGGCCGAACTGGATGGAGTCGGTGGGACACGCCGCCGCGCACGCGGGCTGCATCCCGCCGCGCAGGCGGTCGTAGCACAACGTGCACTTGTGGGCTCCGCCGCCGGCGGGCAGGTCGGGTTCGCGGCGGGCGATGACGCCGAAGGGGCAAGCGGTCACGCAGTACCCGCAGCCGTTGCACACGTCGTCCTGCACCACCACGGTGCCGAACTCGGTGTAGAACAGCGCTCCGGTGGGACACACCTCGAGGCAGGCCGCCTCGCTGCAGTGCTTGCACACGTCGGAGGCCATCAACCAGCGGAAGTCGGGCAGACCGCCCTCGCCGTCGGCGGGCAGGTCCACCGCCGGGGGCTGAGGGGTGTCGCCGAACCACTCCAACCCGAGACGTTCGGCGACGGGCTCGGGCTCGGCACCGCCGACCTGTTCGATGAAGGCCACGTGGCGCCAGGCTTCTGAGCCGAGATCACCCGTGTTGTCCAGCGAGTGGGCGGTGAACCCGCCGCCGGGCAGCGCGGGCACGCCGTTCCACTCCTTGCAGGCGACCTCACACGCTTTGCAGCCGATGCACACGCTGGTGTCGGTGAAGAAGCCGAACCGCACGCCCCCGGTGTCGGAGGCGGGACCGCCATCGCGGTTCAGCTGGGGCGATTCGAGCTGGAACGGCGACGTCACAGCGCCTCCTGGGGTGGGGAGGATACGGGTCGGGGCGGTTCAGCGTGGGGGCAGGGGCAGGGAATCGCCGTCACGGGCCTCGGCGACCATCCACCGCAGCGCTGGGCCGCGAGGACGCCGGCCGGGGCGGATGTCGCAGGTGGCGGCCTTGAACTCGCTGATGTGCACGTTCGGGTCGAGTGCCAGCGGCAGCAGGTCGTTGCCGGCATCGCCGGTCTGGCGCCCGGCGTAGCCGAAGTGGTAGGGCACGCCCACCTGGTGGACCACCCCGTCGCCCACGCGCAGGGGGCGCATCCGGCCGGTCACCAGCACGCGGGCTTCGATGGCGCTGCGGGCGGTCAGCACCGTGGCCCAGTCGCCGTGGGTCAGCCCGCGGCGCCGGGCCAACGTGGGATCGACTTCCACGAACATCTCCGGGGCCAGCTCGTTCAGCCGGGTTCCGAACCGGCTCATGCCGCCGGCGGTGTGGTGCTCGGCGACCCGGTAGGTGGTCACCACGAACGGGAACGGCGGCGCGTCCGGGCCGAAGGGGTCCGGCGCGCCGGGGGCCGGCTCGGTCGAGCCGGGGTTGTCGGGGTCGGCGGGGTGGCGCAGCCGCTGGCGCACGGGGCTTGCCTGCTGGCGGTAGAACGGGTTGGCCAGCGGCGACTCGTGCGGCTCGTAGTGGGTCGGCAGGGGCCCGTCGAGCATGCCGTCCGGGGCGTACAGCCACGCTTTGCCGTCGGTCTGCATGATGAAGGCGTCGTTCCCGCGCAGCGCGGCCACTCCCCGGGCGCCCTCCTCGGGCTCGTACCGGGGCGGCCGGGTGGCGGGGAAGTCGGGACGGTCCGGGCCGGTCCACCGGCCCTGCTCGGCGTCCCAGCGCAGGTAGGCCTTGCGCGGCGACCACGGCTGGCCGTCCGGATCGGCGGACGCCCGGTTGTACAGGATCCGCCGGTTGTCCGGCCACGCCCACGCCCATTCGGCGGCGGTGGTGTCCTGGTCCCAGCGGGGCGTGCGCCGGAACGTCTGGTTGACCCCGTCGGCGTAGCAGCCGGAGTAGATCCAACAGCCACACGACGTCGAGCCGTCGGCTTTCAGGGCCGCAAAGCCCGGCAGGTGGTCGCCGTCGGCGTCGAAGCCGTTGATCTCGGCCAGCACCGCCTCCGCCGACGGCTCCTCGATCGCGCCGTGGGTGGGGTAGTCCCAGGTGAGCGCGGTCACCGGACGGTCGCCGGGATCGTCGCGCTCGGCCAGCCTGGCCCGGATGCGTCGGCCGAGGTGGTAGGCGAACCACAAGTCGCTGCGGCAGTCGCCGGCGGGTTCCACGGCCTTTTCGTGCCACTGCAGCAGGCGCTGAGTGTTGGTGAACGTCCCGTCCTTTTCGGTGTGGCTGGCCGCCGGCAAGAAGAACACCTCGGTGGGGCTCGCCGTGGGGTCCAGTTCCCCGGTGTCGATCTCGGGGGCGTCCCGCCAGAAGGTGGCGCTTTCGACCTCCACCAGGTCGCGCACCACCAGCCAGTCCAGGTTGGCCATCGCCAGCCGGTGCAGCCGGCCGTTGGCCGAGCCCACCGCCGGGTTCTGTCCGAACAGGAAGTATCCGTGGATCTTCCCCTCGAGCATGTCCAGCGTGGTGCGGTAGGTGGAGTGGTCGCCCGACAGCTTCGGCAGCCAGTCGAAGGCGAAGTCGTTGTCCGGCCGGGCGGCGTCACCCCACCAGGCCTTCAACAAGCTGACCAGGTACGCGTCGGTGTTGCCCCAAAAGCCTTTGTGGGCGGTCAGCGCGGACACATAGCTGTCCAGGTCGGGGTGGGTGCCGGCCTGGGGCATCGGCAAGTAGCCGGGCAAGAGGTCGTACAGCGTGGGGATGTCGGTCGAGCCCTGGATCGAGGCGTGCCCGCGCAACGCCATGATCCCACCGCCGGGGCGGCCCATGTTGCCGAGCAGCAGCTGGACGATGCTCGCGGCCCGAATGAACTGCGCCCCCACGGTGTGCTGGGTCCAGCCCACCGAGTACACGAACGCGCTGGTGCGCTCCCGGCCGGAGTTGGCGCACAGCGTCT
>CAYQMQ010000117.1:0-6857 GCA_964418395.1 uncultured Actinomycetota bacterium | reverse complement strand
CGGCCAGGACCCGCTCGACCACCGGGAGCTGGTAGGCCAGCGACTTGCCGCTGGCCGTGCCGGTGGCCACCACCGTGTCGCGGCCCGCGCGGGCATGATCGCGGACGGTGGCCTGATGGGTGTACAGCGCGTCCACCCCTGCCAGGGCCAAACGCGACGGCAGCGGCTCGGGCAGGTCGCCGGGCAGGGGCACGGTGCGCGCCCGCCGGGCCGGCAGCCGCTGCACCGCCGCCAGGCGCGGCCGTCCGTCGGCGTCCGGGCTGGCGGCCGCCGCCCGCTCGGCGAGCCCGTGCAGCAGCGATTCGACATCCATCCGGCCGGTGAGGGTATCCTGGGCCGTCTGTGTGAGTTTGCTCGGGTCGCCGAACGGGCATCACCCTTCCAGTGCTGCCCACGCATGTCGTCAACGCGTGGGCGGTCGGATGTCGCTCACGCCGCGCAGCGGCAGCGGGCCGGATCCGAACGACAGCCGTAGTGTCGCAGCGAGGAGCAATCAGTGGAGCTGAGCCTGGAACACCGCACCGAAGGGGAGATCACCGTTCTCGAGGTCGGCGGTGAGGTCGATGTGTACACCGCGCCCAAGCTGCGTGAACGCCTCGTGGAGCTGGTCGGGGAGGGCCACCACAACCTCGTGGTCGACATGACCAAGGTGGAGTTCCTGGACTCCACCGGGTTGGGCGTGCTCGTGGGCGGCCTCAAGCGCGTCCGCGCGCACGACGGCACCCTCGCCCTGGTCTGCAACCAGGAGCGGATCCTCAAGATCTTCCGCATCACCGGCCTCACCAAGGTCTTTCCGATCTACGAGGGCGTGGACGACGCGCTGCAAGGGGTGGCGTGACGGAAAGGATCCAACTTCAGGTACCGCCCGACGACGCCAACGTGGGGCTGGCGCGCCTCATGGTGGTCACCGCGGCGCGGGATGCCGGCATGACCCCCGAGCGGTTGGAGGATCTGCGCCTGGTGGTCAGCGAAGCGACCACCAACGCGGTGATCTCCCACCAGCGGGTGCAGAGCACCGAGCCGATCACGGTGGCGGTCGATTTCGGCGACGACGGGTCATTCGAAGTCATCGTCACCGATCACGGCCCGGGCTTCGAGCCACCGACCGCCGAGGACGCCGACGCGCGGGACTGGGCCGCTGAGAGCGGGCTCGGGCTGTCGCTGATGCGCACCCTGGCCGACGACGCCGCCTTCGAGCACGACCACGCCATGCACGTGCGCCTGCGGTTCTCCCCGGACGCTCTCGTCGGCTGACCGCGCCTCGGGGAGCGGGGACAGCGTGGATCCGCGACAGCAGCACACCATCGCCGCCTACGACGAGGTGGCCTTCGACTACTTCGAGCAGTGGAAAGACCACCGTCCCCGCGACGCGGTGAAGCGCTTCGCGGCGCTCGCCGGGCGCGGCGCGGTGGTGTGCGACCTCGCGTGCGGTCCCGGCGTCGACCTGCGGGAGCTGCGCGACGCCGGGCTCACGGTCGTGGCGGGCGACGCCGCGGCTGGCGCGATGGCCGTGGCCCGCACGTACTTCCCCAAAGGCGCGCTGGCGCGGTGGGACTACCGGCGGCTGCCCTTCGCCGACGACACCTTCGAGGGCGTGTGGGCCTGCGCCGCGCTGCAGCACCTGCCGCTGTCCGAGCTGCGCCCCACGCTTGCGGAGGTGGCGCGCGTCCAGCGCCGCGGGCCGATCTTTTGCGCTTTCCCCGAGGGCCGGTGCGATCTGGCGGAGGTCGCCGACCCCCCGGCCGCCTCCGTCTACGCGACCGCCGTCACCCCCGACGAGCTGCGGGCGCTGCTGATCGAGGCCGGTTACCAGCGGGTGGAGGTGGAGCGTCGCCCCGATCTGTTGGGCCGGCCCGACACGATGTGGCTGTACGCGTTCGGCCAGCTTCCCGAGACCGGCTGAGCGCGCCCCGCCCCCGGCCGGAGCGTCGGTGCGGGTGCGGCGCTCGGCGAGCGCAGCCGGTGCCGAGTAGCCTCGCGCGCCGATGACGTCGCCGCAGTTCGTCGCGCGCTCGCGGGCCGACCGCCTCGCCGAAGAGGACCGGTTGTCGCCGGCGGCCACCCGCACAGCCACCGCGCGCGGTCGGGCAGCGCCCGAGCCCGACGACCCCTACCGCACCCCCTTCGAGCGCGACCGCGACCGCATCCTGCACTCCAAGGCGTTTCGCCGCCTCAAGCACAAGACACAGGTCTTTTTGAACCCGGAGGGCGACCACTTCGTCACCCGGCTGACCCACGCCCTGCAGGTGACCCAGGTGGCGCGCTCCCTGGCGGCGGCGCTGTCGCTGAACGAGCCGCTGGCCGAAGCGATCGCGCTGGGCCACGACTGCGGCCACACCCCGTTCGGCCACACCGGCGAGGACGCCCTCGAGCCGTACTTCGAGGCCGGCTGGCACCACGCCGCCCAGGGCGTGCGGATCTTCGAGGTGCTCGAGCAGGCCAACCTCACCTGGGAGGTCCGCGACGGGATCCGCGCCCACACGTGGCGGATCGAGCCGCCGCCGGCCACCGCCGAGGGCTGGTGTGTGCGCTACGCCGACCGGATCGCCTACCTCACCCACGACGTGCTCGACGCCATGCGCGCCGGGATGATCGCCCCGGGGGATCTGCCCGCCTCGGCGGTGTCCCAGCTCGGCCAGCCGGGCACGGAGTGGATCGCCACGATGATCCACGCGGTGACCGACCACACGCTGGCCGCCGACGAGCTGGGCGTGGACCCGCAGGTGCTGGCCGTCATGCACGAGCTGCGCGCGTTCATGTTCGACCGCGTGTACCAGGCCGGCGAGAACAACCGGCGCCACCAGGCGGCGGTGACGGTGATCCGCCAGCTGATGGACCACCACCTCGCCCACCCCGACGAGCTGCCCGAGCGTTTCCGCGACGGCGACGGCGACCTTCCCACCCGCTGCGCGGACTACGTGGCCGGCATGACCGACCGCTTCGCCCTGGCCGTCCACGACCGCCTGTTCCGCCCGGTGCTGTTCGAGCCGCCGCCGGTGCCCGGCGACCCGACGTAGGCCGGCGCGCGGGGGTGGTTGCGCCGCGGCGAGCGACAACGGTTACGGTGGATATCGATCCCCGTAGCGGGAATTCGTGACAGGCGGCTGGACGTTGCCGCCTCTTCCGACCGGATCGACTGGACATCCTGGGCTTCGAACATGGCCACTAACCTCGTCATCGTGGAGTCGCCGACCAAGGCGTCGACCATCGAGAAGTATCTCGGTGGCGACTTCCGCGTGATCGCCTCCAAGGGGCACGTCCGCGACCTGCCCCGCAGCGACTTCGCCGTCGACGTCGACGGCGACGACGTGTCGCTGCGCTACGAGGTCCCGAGCAGCTCCTCCGACGCGGTCAAGAAGATCCGCAAGGAGGTCTCCAGCGCCGAACAGGTCTATCTCGCCACCGACCTCGACCGCGAGGGCGAGGCGATCGCCTGGCACGTGGCCGAAGTCGCCGGGCTCGACCCGGACCAGGACACGCGGGTGGTGTTCACCGAGATCACCCCGGAGGCGATCCGCGAGGCGTTCGCCCAGCCCCGCCCGATCGACGACGACCTCGTGGACGCCCAGCAGGCCCGGCGCGCGGTGGACCGCATCGTCGGCTACCGGCTGAGCCCCACGCTGTGGCGCAACGTCGCCAGCGGCATCTCCGCCGGCCGGGTGCAGTCGGTGGCGCTGCGCATGATCTGCGACCGCGAGGACGAGATCCGCGCGTTCACCCCGCAGGAGTACTGGACGCTGCACGGCGACTTCGCCCGCGACGACGACCGCTTCGCCGCCGCGCTGCACAGCGTGGACCGCCGCAAGGTCACCGACCCCAAGGACTACGACGAGCGGACCGTCAAGGGCACCGCCGACCAGTTCCTCGTGGTGCGGTCGGCGGAGCAGGCCGAGCAGCTGCAGGCGCACAGCCGCAACGTGGACACGTGGGCGGTCGACGAGGTCGTGCGCAAGGAGACCAAGCAAAACCCCGCCCCGCCGTTCACCACGTCCACGTTGCAGCAGGAGGCCGAGCGCAAGCTCGGGTTCAACTCCAGCCGCACCATGCGCCTGGCCCAGCAGCTGTACGAGGGCCTCGACGTCGACGGGTCGGGGCCGGTGGGGCTGATCACCTACATGCGCACCGACTCGGTCAACATCGCCGCTTCGGCGCTGGGCGAGATCGGCCAGTACGTCCGCGAGGCCTACGGAGGCGAGTACGCGCTGGATCAGCCCCGCCGCTACAGCCGGCAGAGCAAGGGTGCCCAGGAGGCCCACGAGGCGATCCGCCCGACCGCCGTGCACCGCACGCCCAAGGCGGTCGCCGCCGCCTTGGACGCCGATCAGCGCAAGCTCTACGAGCTGATCTGGAAGCGCACCGTGGCCACGCAGATGGCCCCGGCGGTGTTCGACTCGGTGCGCGCCGACCTCGTCGGCACCGACCAGCAGGCGAGCGAGCCCCGCGAGCTGCGCTACCGGGTCACCGGCCGGGTGCGCAAGTTCGACGGGTTCATCTCGCTGTATCTGGAGGGCCACGACGAGGACGAGCCACGCGAAGGCGACACGCAGGCGGTGGTCGACGCGCTGCCGGACCTCGCCGAGGGCGAGACCCTGCGGCTGGTGGACGTCACCGCCGAGGGCCACGAGACCCAGCCGCCGCCGCGCTACACCGGCGCGAGCCTGGTCAAGGCGCTCGAGTCCGAGGGGATCGGGCGGCCGTCGACCTACGCGTCGATCATCCAGACGCTTCTGGACCGCGACTACGTCCGCACCGACTCGCGCCGGTTCGTGCCCACCCCGCTCGGCGAGGTCGTGACCGCCTACCTCAAGCAGCACTTCGAAGAGGTCGTCGACCTGCAGTTCACCGCCCGCATGGAAGCCGAGCTGGACGACATCGCCACCGGCGCCAAGCGCTGGGAGCCGATGGTCACCGACTTTCTCGGCGAGGTGGACGGCTGGATCGCCGAGCGCAAGCCCGAGCGTCCGCGCATCCCCATCGACGGCGCCGAATGCCCCGAGTGCGGGGCGAACATGGAAAAGGTCTTCTCGGGCAAGTCGCGGCAGTGGTTCGCCTCCTGCGAGAAGTGGCCGGACTGCTCGGGCACGCTGCCGCTGGACGCCGAGGGCAACGTCACCACCCCCGAGGAGCTCGAGCCCGACGAGTCGGTGCCCTGCCCCGAGTGCGGCAAGGGCACGATCCGCCGCGAGGGTCGCTTCGGGCCGTTCTACGGCTGCCAGGACTATCCCAAGTGCAAAGGGATCGTCAACGTCGAGAAGCGCTCCGAGTTCGCCTGCCCCACCTGCGCCGAGGGGACGCTGGTGCAGCGCACCACCCGCTACGGCAAGCCGTTCTTCGGCTGCAACCGCTACCCCGAGTGCACCTTCGCGCTGTGGACCTGGCCGCTGGCCCAGCCGTGCCCGCACTGCGGCGGGCCGCTGAAGCCGCCGCGCAAGAACGCCAAGAACCCGGTGGGCACCTGCGCCGGCTGCGGCGAGAAGACCCCCGTCGAAGCCGATCCGCCGCGAGCCGAGATCCACGAGCACGTGCCCACCGTCACCACCGGCTGATACCGGCCGCTCCCGCCCGCGGCGAGGGTCGGGCTGCCAGCCGTCGCGTATACGCTGAGCGGATACCCGGCCAAAGGGTGTGACCATCAGCACGGATGCCACCAGCGGCGGCGGCCCGTCGTTCGGGCCGCCGTCCCAGCCCGGCCCGCCGTCCCCGTCCGGCGACGCGCCCGCGCGGTCGGCGTACCGAGCGCTGCTGCGCAGCCACAACTACCGCTTGTGGTTCCTGTCGGCGTTCGCCTCGGGCTTGGGGGACTGGATCGGGCTGGTCGCCCTGCAGGTGCTGATCGTCCAGCTCACCGACCCCGGCTCGCAGCTGGCGCTGTTCGCCCTGAGCGGGCTCATGATGGCGAAGCTGCTGCCCAGCATCATCGTGGGCCCGGTCGCCGGCGTCCTGGCCGATCGCTATGACCGCAAGCGGCTGATGGTGGTCACGAACCTGAGCCGCGGCGGGATCTTTGCGGTCATCGCCTTCTCCGGGGACGTGTGGGCGGTCTTCGCGCTGACCTTCCTGGTGGAGTGCCTCACGCTGATGTTCATCTCCGCCAAGGACGCCTCCCTGCCCACGATCGTGCGCCGCGACCAGTTGCAGGCCGCCAGCCAGCTCAACCTCCTGGCGACCTTCGGGCCGTTCCCGCTGGGTGCGGCGATCGCGTTGCTGATGGTGCCGGTCGCCACCGTGGTGGGCTTGGGGCAGGACAACGCGGCGCTGCTGGCGCTGCTGTTGAACGGCGTCACCTTCCTGGCCTCGGCCGCGCTGCTCAGCCGCCTGGTCCTGCCGGTCCACGGCCGGCGCGCGGTGACCGACGAGCGCAGCGGAGCTTCCCAGGGGCTGCTGGCCGAGCTGCACGAGGGGGTGACCTTCATCCGGGGGCTGCCGGTGGTGCGGGCGCTGATCACCGGGGTGGTGGGGGTGTTCTTCGGCGCCGGCGTGATCGTCGCGCTCGGCCCGGAGTTCGTGCGCCAGTCGCTCGGCGGGGCCGAGACCGACTGGTTCGTCACGATGGCCAGCGTGGGCGTCGGCTTGGCGGTGGGTCTGGCCTCGGTGCCGTTGCTGACCCGCCGGCTGAGCCGCGAGCGGGTGTTCCCGGTGACGCTGCTGGCCACCGGCGTGATCGCCACCGCCATCGCCACCATGCGCACGCTCAGCGGCACGCTGGTGCTGGCGCTCGGGCTGGGCGCCGCGGTCGGCATGAGCGTGGTGCTCGGCTACACGCTGCTGCAGGAGCACACCGAGGACCACGTGCGCGGCAAGACGTTCGCGGCCTTCTACACCACCACGCGGATCTCCATGTTCGCCGCGCTGGCGCT
>CAYQMQ010000116.1:0-6933 GCA_964418395.1 uncultured Actinomycetota bacterium | reverse complement strand
GTCGGTGGGGCTGCGCAGCGGCTGCGGGTTCCCGCTCGTCGCCGACCAGCAGACGCTGGGCGTCATCGAGCTGTTCGCCACGCGCGCCCATCCGCCCGATGAGGACCTGATGGCGTCCTTGGCCGAGATCGGCACGTTCATCGGCGACCTGGGGTGAGCCGCCCCCGGCCGGGATTCTGCGCCGCGGCGCCGTGCGATACTGGTGGATGATGGGTGCCACACGACCTGACAAGGTCCGCAAGCGCCACGGCCATCTCGAGCCGTTCGACGACGCCCGCGTCCAGGCTGCCGTCGCTGCCGCGGCCCGGGAAGCCGGCCGGGACCCCACGCAGGTCGCCGAAGCCGTCACCCCCTCGGTCGTAGCCGCACTCGCCGAACAGGTGACGGACGCGCCGCACGTCGAAGATGTCCAGGACGCCGTCGAGCGGGCGCTGATGACCGGCGGCTACGACGACGTCGCCCGTGCCTACGTCCTGTACCGTCAACGGCGGGCCGAGCTGCGCGAAGCCAAAGAGCTGCTGGGGGTCACCGACGAGCTGAAGCTCACCCTCAACGCTGCCACCGTGCTCAAAGAGCGCTACCTGCGGCGCGACGCCGACGGCGAGATCGCCGAGTCGCCCGGGAGGATGATGGATCGGGTGGCGCGGGCGGTCGCCGCCGCGGAAGACGCCTACCGGCCAGGCAGCGCTGACGGTTGGAGCGAGCGCTTCGCCGGCATGCTGCGCCGGCTGGAGTTCCTGCCCAACTCACCCACGCTGATGAACGCCGGCACCGACTTGGGGGTGCTGTCGGGCTGTTTCGTTCTGCCGGTGACCGACTCGCTGGAATCGATCTTCGAGACGTTGAAAGAGGCGGCCCTGATCCACCAGGCCGGCGGCGGAACCGGCTTCGCGTTCTCGGCGCTGCGGCCGGCCGGGGACGCGGTGCGATCCAGCCACGGGGTGGCCAGCGGGCCGCTGTCGTTCATGCGGGTCTTCGACGTGGCCACCGACGTGCTCAAGCAGGGCGGCAAGCGCCGGGGGGCGAACATGGCGGTGCTCGACTGCCGCCACCCCGACGTCGAGGAGTTCGCCCAGGCCAAGGCCGTCGCCGGCCGCTACGAGAACTTCAACCTCTCGGTCGGGGTGACCGACGCGTTCATGCGGGCGGTCGTCGACGGGGGGACCCACGACCTCGTCAACCCCCACACCGGTGAGACCGTGGCCACCGTGGAGGCGGCGGCGCTGTTCGACCGGATCGCCCAGCAGGCCCACGCCACTGGCGATCCCGGGCTGTTGTTCCTCGACCGCATCAACGACGCCAACCCGGTGCCCGCCATGGGCGAGATCACCGCCACCAACCCCTGCGGGGAAGTGCCGCTGCTGCCCTACGAGTCCTGCAACCTCGGCTCGGTCAACCTCGCCCGCCATCTGACCGCCGACGAGCGCGACGTCGACTGGGAGCGGCTGGACGAGTCCGTGCGGCTGGCGGTGCGCTTCCTCGATGACGTCATCGACGTGAACCGCTACCCCGTGGACCAGCTGGCCGACGGCGCCCACGCCACCCGCAAGATCGGGCTCGGCGTCATGGGGCTGGCCGAGATGCTGGCCACCCTCGGCGTCGCCTACGACAGCGAGGACGCGCTGGCGCTGTCCGACCAGCTCGCCGCGCGCATCCAGGCGACGGCCACGACCGCGTCGGAGGAGCTGGCTGCCGAGCGGGGCCCGTTCCCCCGGTGGGCGGACAGCACCTTCGCCCGCGAGGGCCACCCGCCGCGCCGCAACGCCCAGCTGACCTCGATCGCCCCGACCGGCACCATCTCGGTCATCGCCGGCACCACCAGCGGCATCGAGCCGATGTTCGCCGTCGCCTACGTCCGCAACGTCCTCGGCGGCCGGCTGGTCGAGCTCAACCCGCGCTTCGAGCGGCTCGCCCGCCAGCGCGGCTTCTACGCCGATGAGCTGATGCACGACCTCGCCCGCAACGGCCGCGTGGGTGACCACCCGGACGTGCCCGCCGACGTGCGCCGCGCGTTCGTCACCGCGCTGGAGATCAGCCCCGAGTGGCACCTGCGGATGCAGGCCGTGTGGCAACGCCACGTCGACGCGGCGGTGTCCAAGACCGTCAACCTGCCCGCCGAAGCCGGCGTCGACGACGTGCGGCGCCTGTACCTCGACGCCTGGCACCGCGGGGTGAAGGGCATCACCATCTACCGCTACGGCAGCAAGCCCCACCAGGTCTTGACGTTCCTGTCCGAGGGCGAGGAGGGGCCGGTCCAGGTCGACGCCGAGTACGCCGGCGGCTCTGCCTGCCAGGTGTGCGACTGACGCCTCAGCTGGCGGCGCGGTGCCCACGGTGCTTGTTCAGCGCGTTGCGCGCGGCCTTGGCCAGCATCGCGTCGCTGGTCTGGCTCAGCGTCGCCAGCACCGGGGCGGTGTGCGGGCTGTCGACCCGCCACAGCTCCTCGACGAACCCGACGGCGCGCTCGTGGCTCGGCGCGGGGTCAACCAGCATCGAGGTGAGCTCGTCGGCGCCCGAGCCCGACAGCAGCGAGGCCGCCAGCACGTCGATGGTGGCGGTGGGCACATCGTCGGGGGTCAGCTCGTCGGGGCGGGCCAGGCCGCGGTCGACCAGCCACGAGATGGCGTAGGGCCGCAGCGCCGGATCGGTGGCCAGCTCCCGCACGGCCGCCTCGGCCGCGTCGTCGAGCTTCCACAGCGCCGCCACGCCCATATGACGCTCGGCGGGCTCCTGCGTGGCACGCAGCGCGGTGACGAGGTCGGCGGCTGCGGCGGTGTCGCCCCGGGCGTCGATCCACACGTCCAGCTCGGCGTCGGCCACGCCGACCTCCCAGTCGGCGATCTCGCTCAACAGGGCGCCGGCGTCGGCGCGGACGAGCTCGCCGACCGAGGCCACGGTGTAGCCCAGCTCTTCGGCGGTGGGGCGCAGGTACCACTTGGCCAGCGGCGTCAGCTCGGCGGTCGCGTCGGCCAGGCTGTCGGCGGTGACCCGCCGCGGCCCGTAGGCCGGCGGATGGGGGATGGCGAGCTGGACGAGCCCGGCGAGCTCGAGCCGTTCGGCGAGGGCGGCGACATGACGGGCCAGCTCGTCGCGGATGTTGCGGGCGTGCGGTTGGTCGCTGACCTGGTCGAGCTGATAGTCGCGCCACACGTGGCCCACCGACCCCTGGGCGATGCCCGCCAGCTCCACCGGCCCCGCCGCGGCCCACATCGTGATCAGCAGCTCGCCCACCGAGGTGTCGAACCACTGGGCGAACGCCGGCGGGTTCGGGCCGGCCGAGAGCACGCCCTGAGCCAACAGCGCATCCACCGCCGAGCGCCACGCGTGCAGCGGCCGGTCGGTCGGCGCCGAGCCTTGCTGGGGGGCTACCCGCACCTGCCCGTCCACGCGGTGGGCGAAGCCGGCGTCCACCGCGAGCCGACACGTCGTGTCGATGCCGAGCAGCTCCACGGCCCCGGTGGGCCGGAACTCGTCGTCGCCGCTGGCTCGGTCGAGCTCATCGGCCGTGCCCAGCCGGCGGACCAGCGCCTCGCCATCAGCGCGGGTGGGGAACCCGCTGTCGGCCAGCGTGACCTCCTGCTCGGCGAGGTGATCCAGGAAGGCGCGCAGCCGGGCGAGCAGGGTGGTCGCGGCCGCGTGCTCGGCCAGCGTGGCCTCGTCCTCAGCCGGAGCGGGCAGCGTGGACGGCCCGCTCTCTGACGGCTCGACGGCCGGCGCGCCGCCCACCGGATGCTCCCCGGCGTCGGGTGCCAGGCCCAGCAGCGCCTGTCGTTCGGCCTGGGGGCGGGCGTTGAACGCCTCGACCCATTCGTGGACGGCCTGCTCGTCGGACAGGTCGACGCCATCGCGGCGCATGGCGTAGGCCATCGCCGTCTCCGGGCTGCGACGCGACGGGTCGGCGACCGCGTCCGCGAACGGTTTGGCGAGCGCGTCGAGGGTGCGGTGCAGCTCGGCCGGGACGTCGCTGTCCACCGCCAGATCCTCGCGTTCCGAGAGGAAGTCGATCAGCGCGGCCAGGGCGGGCACGACCGCGTCGCGCTCGTCGTCGCTCAGCACGGCCTTGGCCGGGGCGATCTCGGTCAGCAATCGGGTCAGCTCGTCGCTGGACCAGTAATCGAGCCTTCCATCACGGCCGTACCGGGCCCGCAGCGTCACCAGGTACTCCACGAGGCCGGCGTGGACCGCGCGTTCCTGTCGCGTCGCCCAGTCGGCGAGCTCCTCACGCAGTTGCTCGGCCGTGGTCTCGATGGCCTCGTCGTCGGCGGGGTCGACCTGCAGCCACGTGCTCATGGTCTCCTCTGCGTTGCCGGTGGGGACGGCGACGCAGCCTACCGTTGCGTGCCATGAAGTGGGCCCCGGAGTCCCTCTGCTGACCCCGGGGCCCACCAGCCAGCGCCTGCGGCGGGCGACACAGGCGTGGTGTCGAGCTATGGACTGGTCGGCAGCGTCTCTGTGCGGCCCTCGTCTCCCCGGCTCCACGGACTCACCCGCCACGCCCCCGGTTGGGAGCGGTAATCCTAGGATCACGGCTCGTAGGTTCGCATGTCGTACAGGGCGCATGCAACCCCTGGTTTTTCACGCCGCTCTGCGCCGGGCGGTGTCCACAGGCCGGAAGCGGTTCCCGGGGAGGTGTCGCACCCCGTCGCTACGGTCCCACGTGCAGGGGTTCGCGAAAGGAGCTGTGGTGGCCCGTTTCCTTCACACCGCCGACTGGCAGCTCGGAATGACCCGCCACTACCTGTCCGGCGAGGCCGAGGGCCGGTTCCGTCAGGCCAGGATCGACGTCGTGGCTCGCATGGCCGAGCTGGCCGAGGAGCGGGGCTGTGACTTCGTGCTCGTCGCCGGGGACGTGTTCGAGACCAACCAGGTCGACCGGGCCACCGTGGCGCGGGCGATCGACGCGCTGCAGCGCTTCCCGGTGCCGGTGCTGCTGTTGCCGGGCAACCACGACCCGCTGGACGCCGGCAGCGTGTTCACCTCCTCGGTGTTCGCCGAGCGCTGCCCCGACCACGTGCGCGTGCTCGACGGCTCCGAGCCGGTCGTCGTCGCCGACGGCGTGGAGGTCGTCGGCGCGCCCTGGACCAGCAAGGACCCGTTGCAGGATCTCGCCGGTGCCGCCCTCGCGCAGCTGGAGCCCGCCACCGATCGCGTTCGGGTGCTGGCCGCCCACGGCGCGGTGGACTCGCTGGCACCCCACGCCGACGACCCGTCGCTGATCCGCCTGCGCGGGGTGGAAGAGGCGCTGGGCGACGGCCGGGTGCACTTCGTGGCGCTGGGCGACCATCACTCGGCCGCCGAGGTGGGCTCAACCGGTCGGGCGTGGTATGCGGGCGCGCCCGAGCCGACCGATTACCGGGAACAGCGCCCTGGCCACGCGCTGGTTGTCGACGTGGACGCAGCCCACTGCGAGGCGACCCCGGTGGGGGTGGGGGCGTGGCGGTTTGTTGCGCTCGAGCGTCACGTGGACGGCGACGACGACATCGCCGCGCTGTCCGCCGAGCTGGACGCGCTGCCCGGCAAGGCGTGCACCGTGGTCAAGGTCGCACTGACCGGAACGGTGACCTTGAGCGAGGCCGAACGGCTCGAAGCCGTCCTGGTCGACGCCGAAAGCCGCGTCGCCGCGCTCGAGCGCCCGGCTCGCCACCAGGACCTGTGCGTGCGCCCCGCCGACGGCGACTTCTCCGACGTGCCGCTGACCGGCTATGCCGCCGCCACCCGCGACCGGCTGCAACAGCTCGCCGACGCCGGCGGCGAGGAGGGCGACACCGCCATCGACGCGCTGGCGCTGCTGCTGCGCTTGAGCTCGGGAGCCGGCACCGGAGTATCGCGATGAGGCTGCACCGCATCCGCGTCGAGAACTTCCGCGGGGTCGCCGCCCAGGACGTCGCCGTGGCGGAGTCCGGCGTGACCGTCGTCGAGGCCCCCAACGAGGCGGGCAAGTCCAGCCTGTTGGAAGCCGTCGGGCTGGCGCTGGACTACAAGGACTCCTCGACCGCCCAGGCCGTCCGCGACGTCCAGCCCGTCGGCCGCGACGTGGGCAGCCTCGTCGAGGTCGAGCTCAGCTGCGGCGGCTACCGGCTCACCTGCCGCAAGCAGTTCCATCGGAACCGGCGCACCGAGCTGCACATCGCCGAGCCGTCTCCCGAGCAGCTGCGCGGCGGCGACGCCCACAACCGGCTGCAGCAGATCCTCGACGCCCACGTGGACCGCGCCTTGCTGGCCGCGCTGTGGTTCGGTCAGGGCGAGGCCATGCGCCAGGTCGCCCTGAGCGACAGCCACGCGCTGGCCCAGGCGCTCGATCACGCCGCCGGCTCATGCGTCGACCCCGGCACCGACGACCTGTTCGAGGCGGTACGCGACGAGCACCAGCAGTGGTTCACCCCCAAGGCGGGCAAGCCGCAGAAGCACCTGCAGCGCCTCGACGAACGCGTCGAGGCGCTCGAGGGCCAAGTTGACGAGCTGCGCCAGCGGCTCGACGCGCTGCACGCCGACGTCGACCGCAGCGCCCGCCTCGACCGTGAGCTCGACGAGCTCGCGCGGCGCCGGGACGAGCTCGCGCCGAAGGTCGAGGCCTACCAGCGCCAGCTGGACCAGATCGAGGAGCTGCGCGGCGCCGTCGCCCGCCATCGCGAGCACGCCGAGCTGGCCGAGACCCGCCGCGACGCGGTGGACGCCGAGCTTGACCGCCGTCGCCAGCTCGAGGAGGCGGTCGAGGCCACGCGCGCCAAGCTGGCCGAGCTCGAGACCGACATCGAGGGTCATCGCGACGAGGCCGACCGGCTCGAGCAGCATCTGGCAGAGCTCGGCCAGCAGCACGACCAGGCGGACGCCCACGCGCAGGCAGCCCGGCGGTGGGGGGGGGGGGGGGGGGCCCCCCCCCGGGGGGGGGGGGGGCCGGCCCCCGCCCCCCCCCCGCCGGGGGGGGCGCGCCCA
>CAYQMQ010000115.1:0-6968 GCA_964418395.1 uncultured Actinomycetota bacterium | reverse complement strand
CGTGTTCATCGCGGCCGGGTTCATCGTGGGGCCCAGCTTGTTCGGCGTGCTGGCAACCCACGTTGACCGTTCCGTGGCACTACTCGCCGCGGCCGTCCCTGCACTGCTGGTGGGGCTGGTGCCCCCGTCGCGCGACGACCGCCTCAAGCCTCACGACTCTGGTACCTGCAGCGACGCGGCGCCCGCATAAGCCCTCCCACGTCGGTGGGGCATCCTCGTGCTCGCACCAGTTCACATCGACCGAACTCGAAACCCCCTACGTTCGAGACAGGTAGCGATGGCATAGCGGTACACAAGTCGACACGGTCCGACCGCCGATAGCTGAGCCCACTCACGTTGGCATAACCCGGCTTGGACCGCACTCAAGGTCGATTGAGAGGGTGGTTAGACCGTACTCACCGACCTGCGGGCCTGGGGGGCGGAGGAACCTGTGGATTTCGCCGCGACGGCGCCGACGGCCACTGCGACGTCTCGCCTGTGGCCTGACCTGGGAGACCTCCTGGGCGACGATGACGCCGAAGAGGAGTAACGTGGAGTCGATGGCGAGCACCGACGAGAAACTAACCGTGCCCGAGGTCGCGCGCCGGCGGGGGGCGGATGGCGGCGATGTCTACCGCCTCATCTTCCAGGGGGTGCTGGCCGCGAAGCCGGCATCCGATGGAGCTGTCTACGTTGACGGGCACTCGGTCGACGAGTACCTCGCGAACTTCTCGAAGGACTCACCGCCGCATTCCTGAGCCGGTGTCAGGAATGCCCGTTCCCTGACCTCGGCTGCGGTCTGCTCATGGATGGCAGGACAGTGCCCGCAAGACCTCGGGTGCGACGGTGTCCACCCTCCAACCCGCCAGGCCTCGAGCCGGTAGCGGGCTATATCGAGCATGAGAAACGACCCCCTCGACTTCCGCCCTTCCCGTGCGGGCTCAGGGGGTCAACGCAACAGCCGACGGGCACCACACGGCCCACACGGGTGAGCAACACGGCGGGGCTGGTCACCTTGTCGCCAGCTGCCCCTACGGGGTGGCGCCGCCCGGCGACTCCGAATCCTCCCGCTCCGAAGTCGGTGCGGGCACTGATCCCACCTCGCCTGGCGGACTGGCCGACGCGGGGTTGTCGCTCGGGGTCGGCCCCGGCCGTGCCGCGCGCGAACGGAACGCGAGCGCCAACGCGACCACCCAGCCGATGAACGACCAGCCGAGCAGCACGTTGATCACCGCCACCGAGCCCCGGTCAGGGACGGCACGCTTGACGGCGACGAGCGTCGGCAACAGGTACATACCGACGATGAGGGGGATCGCCAGCGCGAGAACGAGCGGCCCCACGACCTCGGCGGCCCCCGACGGCTGGCTCAACCACACGGGATCCGGCAGGAACTCCATAACCACCTCCTGGGTCTTCGACGCCCGTCCAGTGCCCGGACGGACGGCGAAGAACCGTACGCAAGGTGGTGCACCGGAACCGTCATCTCACCCGTGAGCTTGTGGAAAACCCTCCCACGGGGCTGAGACGGGGATGGCCGAACGGGGCCGCCCTCAGGCGCCGAAGCGCCGCAGTCGCAGCGAGTTGCTGACCACGGTGACGCTGGAGACCGCCATCGCCGCGCCCGCGATCAGCGGGTTGAGCAGACCCAGCGCCGCGAGCGGGATGGCGGCGGTGTTGTAGGCGAAGGCCCAGAACAGGTTCTGCAGGATCGTGCGGTGGGTGCGGCGCGCCAGGCGCAGCGCGGTCACCACGCCGTCGAGGTCGCCGCGCATCAGCGTGAGATCGCTGGACTCGATGGCCACGTCGGTGCCGGTGCCGATCGCCACCCCGAGGTCGGCCTGGACCAGCGCCGGGGCGTCGTTGACGCCGTCGCCGACCATGGCGACCTGCTCGCCGGCGTGTTGCAGCCGCTGGATTTCGCTTTGCTTGTCGGCCGGCAGCACCTCGGCCAGCACCCGCTCGATGCCCACCGACTCGGCCAGCGCGTGCGCGGTGCGGGCGTTGTCGCCGGTGATCATCGCCACCGACAGGCCCATGCGGCCCAGCTCGGCGACGACCTCGCGGGCGCCGGCCTTCAGCGTGTCGGACACGGCCACCACGCCGCGGACCTCACCGTCCCAGCCGGCCAGGATCGCGGTGTGCCCTTCAGCTTCCAGACGCTCGGCGGCCTGCTCCAGTGTGTCGGGCACGACCAGGCCGGCCTCCGCCATGAGCTTGTGCCGCCCGACGTGCACGGTCGTGCCCTCCACCGTGGCGCGCACGCCGTGGCCGGCGACGGCGGCGAAGTCACCGGCGGGAGGCAGGGTCACGCCGCGCTCGCGGGCGTGGGTGGCCACCGCCCGGCCGATGGGATGCTCGCTGTCGGCTTCGACCGTGCCGGCCCGCGCCAGCAGGGTGGCCTCGTCGGTGTCCGGCCCGGTCACGACCTCGGCCACGCGCATCTCGCCGGTGGTCAGCGTGCCGGTCTTGTCGAACACGACGGTGGTGATGTCGCGGGTGGCCTCGAGCACCTCGATGCGTTTGATGAGCACGCCGAGCTCGGCGCCGCGGCCGGTGCCGACCATGATCCCGGTGGGGGTGGCCAGGCCCAGCGCGCAGGGGCAGGCGATGATCAGCACGGCCACGGCGGCGATCAGGCCCTCGACCGGCTCGCCGGCCATCAGCGCCCAGCCGCCGAAGGTCAACGCGGCGATCACCAGGACAGCGGGCACGAACACCGCCGAGATGCGGTCGGCCAAGCGCTGCACGTCGGCTTTGCCGGCCTGGGCTTCCTCCACGGTGCGCACGATCTGCGACAGCGCGGTGTCGCGGCCCACCGCGGTGGCCTCGATCGTCAACACCCCGGAGGTGTTGACCGTCGCGCCGGCCACCCGGTCGCCAACGGTCTTGTCGATCGGCACCGACTCGCCGGTCAGCATCGACTCGTCCACCGCCGAGGCGCCGTCGACGACCTCGCCGTCGGTGGGGATCTTCTCACCGGGTCGGATCCGCAGCCGGTCGCCGACAGCGACCTGCTCGACGGGCACCAGCTCCTCGGCGCCGCTGTCGGGGTCGAGGCGGCGGGCTTCCTTGGCGCCGAGCTCGAGGAGCGCCCGCAGCGCGCTGCCGGCGCGGCTCTTGGCGCGCGCTTCGAAGTAGCGGCCGATCACGAGCGCGGCGATGATGCCGGTGGCGACCTCGAAGTAGAGATCGTGGCCGCCTTGGACGAAGACGACCAGCGAATAGGAGAAGGCCGCCAGCGTCCCCAGCGCGATGAGGGTGTCCATGTTCGCGGTGAGGTGGCGCAGCCGTTTGGCGGCCCCGAAGATGAACGGCCATCCCACCCCGAACTGCACCGGCAGGGTCAGCAACAGGATCGTCCACCGCTCCCATGGCGCCAACGCCCCCTCGGCGCCCCACACCATGCCGGTGTGCACCATGGAGATCCAGATGACCACCAGCGTGGGCGGCACCCCGAGCACCGCCCGCCAGAACCACCGGCGCTGCTCGGCGGCTTGCTCGGCGGACGGGTCGTGGTCGTGCTGCTCGCCGTCAGCGTCCGCGCCCTTCTCGTCGCGCACCAGCCGGTAGCCGATCTTGTCGATGGCGACCTCAAGCTGGTCGAAGTCGACCTCGTCGCGGGCCTGAACCTGCACGTGGCCGGTGGCGAAGTTGACGTCGGCGCGCTCGATCGGCGCTTGTCGCTCGAGAATGCGCTGCACGCGGGCGGCGCACGAGCCACAGGTCATGCCCTCGACCGTGAGGTCGAGCTGGCGCTCGGACTCGGACGCGGTGGTCACGCGAATGCCCCTTGCGGTGACGTGGGCCAGTGAAAGGACGGTCAGGCGGGGATCTCGTAGCCGAGGTCGACGATCTCGTCCACGATCCGGCCGCGGTCGACGGACTGCTCGTCGTACTCGACAGTCACGGTGTGGTCCTCGACGTTGACCTCGGCGCGCGACACGCCGTCCAGCGGGTTCAAGGTCCCTTCGATGGCGCTCTTGCAGTGGCCGCAGTGGATCTCGGGCACGTGGATGGTCTCGGTGGCCATGGTCAGACCTCCTGTGACGACGGGGGAGGGGCGTCGGCGGCGACGGTGTCGTCGGCCGGGGTCTCGGCCGGCCGCAGCAGCCGCTTGTCGAACTTCAACGTCTCCATGAGCTCGTCGACGATCTCCTCGGTGCGGCCCTCCTGCATGGCCTTGGCCACACACGTCTCGAGGTGCCGGCGCAGCACCTGCCGCGCCGACCCCTCCAGCAACCCTTGCACCGCCGTGAGCTGTTTGAGGACGTCGGGGCAGTAGGCGTCGTCCTCGACCATGCGCAACACGGCGTCGAGGTGCCCACGGGCGGTGCGCAACCGGTTGGTCACGGTCTGAGTCTGGGTCGTCGACATACAACCACCCTACCCCACCCGGGGTGGGGTCGCAGCGCCTACTGGGCGCCCTGGTCGCGAGCTGCGCTGTCCGGACCGGAGGGGGGCGTCAAGCCGTTCGTCCCCTCCTCGCGCACCTCGACATGGCCGGCTACCTCGGTCCGGGTGGCGGCGTAGGTCAGCCTGATGTCGGGCTCGTGACGCAGGCGCCGCAGCAGCTCGGTCCACACCGCGTTGTCGAGCCGGCGGCGCTGACGCAGCTCGCACCGCATGCGGGCGGTGAGCCGCACGCCGCGTTCGTCGGCGTGGACGTACACGGCGGGTTGCAGCCGGGTGAAGCTGATCAGCATCTCGCGCGGGCGCTCCGTGCCGTCCTCGGAGATGTCGGGCGCGTGGGCGTCGATGATCTCGCCCAGGACCATCCGTGCGCGGTCCACGTCAGAGTCGAACGTCAGTGGCACGACGACCTCGTGCCAGATCCAGTTGAACCCGGCGCCGTAGTTTGCCAGCGGTCGCGTGAGCAACAGCCCGTTGGGCAGGTGCACCACGCGGCCGGTGGTCTGGTCGGCGTCCACCCAGCCACGGATCTCCAGCAGGTTGAAGCCCAGGAGACCGATGTTGACCACGTCGCCGGCCACGCCGTCGATCTCCACGCGGTCGCCCACCCGCAGCGGGTGCTTGACGGCGATGTACACCCCGCCGGCGATGTTGCGGACGGTGTCCTGCATCGCGATCACCATGCCGGCGGCCATCAGCCCGAGGATTGCCAGCAAGGTGTCGACCCCGCTGATCCACACCCGGCCGAGGGACAGCAGGCCCACGAGGACGGCGATGTAGCTGGTCGCCTTGCGGAACCGGTACCGCAGGCCGGGGTCGTCCACCTTCCGTTCCACCAGCCGGACGGCGGCCCAGCGCAGCAACACCAGCCCGACGACCACCCCGATCGAGATCGCCAGGCGCACCCCCCATGCCTCCACGGGCAGGTCCAGACGCTCGGCGAGTTCGGAGAGGGCCTCGGACGGCATGATCGCTTCCGGGGGACGGTGACGGTGCGGGGGTGGGCCGCACCGATGTCGGGCACGATAGCGCCGCGGCGGGAAGCACCGGGACACGCTCCGCTACGGTCGGCGTGGGCCGAAAGGAGCGCGATGGCGGCAGCACGCGAGGTGGACGTGGCCGTGGTCGGCGGCGGTCCGGCGGGGTGGGCCGCTGCCGCGGCGCTGGCGCCCACCGGCCTGCGCGTGGCCCTCATCGGCGACGACGGTCGGGGGTGGCCGAACACCTACGGGGCGTGGCGTGACGAGGTGGCCGGCGTGCTGGCAGCCTCGGAGCTCGAGGCGGTGTGGCCCCAAGCCCGGGTTTACACGGCGCGCACCACCCGGCTGCTGCCGCGAGCCTACGCGCGCATCGACGGGGAGGCGCTGCGAGAGCGAATGGTCAAGGAAGGCATCGACGCCGGCGTCACGGTGCACTCCGGCCAGGCGGTCGCCGCCGCGCACGACGGGAGCGGGTCCACCCTCGGGTGCGACGACGGGGTGGCGGTGCGCGCGCGGCTGGTGGTGGATGCGAGCGGGCACCGGCCCGCGCTGATCCACCGAGACGAGCCGGATCCCGTGGCCGCCCAGGCCGCGGTGGGGTGGCGGGTGGCGCTGAGCCGACCTCCGTATCCGCCCGGATCACTGACCCTGATGGACTTCCGCGACGATCATCTCGACCACGTCGAGCGGCTCGACGGGCCCACGTTCTGTTACGCGATGGACCACGGCGACGGCACCTGGTTCGTGGAGGAGACCTCGCTGGCACGGCGTCCGCCAATGGACGTCGCGCGGCTGGAACACCGGCTGCGCCGACGGCTGGCCCACCACGGCACCGAACCCGTCGACGAACCCCGCGTGGAACGGGTGTGGATCCCGCTGGACTCGCCGGTGCCGCCGCCCCAGCGCGTGGTCGCCCTGGGCGGCGCCGCGAGCATGGTCCATCCGGCGACGGGCTACCTGCTCGCCTCGGTCCTGCATGCCGCTGCGCGGCTGGCCCGGGCGGTGGCCACGGTGCTGCGCGATCCCCAGGCACCTCCCGACGTGGCGGCTCGTGCCGGCTGGCAGGCCGTCTGGCCGCCCCAGGCGCGGCGGCGCCAGGCCCTGTACCGCTTCGGGCTCGAGGCGCTGTTGCGGCTGGACCCGCTTCAGACCCGTCGCTTCTTCGACGCGTTCTTCGCCCTGCCCGACGCGCGATGGCGCGGATATGTCTCGGCGACGCTGCCTCCTGCCGGGGTCGCCGCCATGATGGCCGAGCTTTTCGTCCGGGCCGACCGGTCGGTTCGGGCTCAGCTGGTGGCCGCCGCGCTCGGCCGTGCGGGCCGCGCGCTGGTGGCCGAACTGGGGAGCACGCGATGATGACCGCGCGGGCCGCAACCACCCTGCTCGAACGCGCGCCGGGGGAGCGACGGTGAGCGATCCCGGCGACGAGCGGCCCGGCGACGACCCGGCCCGCGACGATCTCCCGGCCGGTGACCCGCGGGACCCGCGCTTCGATGCCTCGGCTGTGCGGCGATCCCGGCGGCGCCTGCTGCCGCGCTGGGCCCTGCTGGTGACCGTGGGGCTCGTGGCGGCGATGACGATCAACCTGGTGCGGTTCGG
>CAYQMQ010000114.1:0-6979 GCA_964418395.1 uncultured Actinomycetota bacterium | reverse complement strand
GACATGCTGACACGCTCGGTGGCAACTCCGGCTCGGCGGTGTGGCACGCGCCGTCCGGCGAGATCGTCGGGGTGCACACCAACGGCGGCTGCAACACTGACGGCTCGGGCTCGAACTTCGGCGTGCGCATCAGCCGGATCCGCGAGGAGTCGCCCACCATCCGTGCGCTCGATCACGCGCCGCTGCCGGTCTCACCCGGCATCCACACCCTGCGCCAGAAGAGCTCGGGCCGGTTCGTCGACGCTCACGAGCACGACGGGCGCGACTTCGCGGTGGTCACCCGCACCGCCCAGCACAACGACACGCAGCGGTGGCGGTTCACGCCCGTGGGCACCGTCTACGTCATCCAGCAGGCCAGCTCGCAGCGGTTCCTGGACGCCTACCAAAGCGACGGCCAGGACTTCGACGTCGTCACCCGCGGCGACCAGGGCAACGACACCCAGCGGTGGGTGGCGCTGCCGGTGGCCGGCGAGCTGGCCACCTACACGTTGCAGCAGCTGTCGTCGGGCCAGTACCTGGACGCCTACCAGAGCGAGGGCAAGGACTTCGGCGTGGTCACCCGCACCGCGCAGCACAACGACACCCAGCGCTGGATCATCGACTGATCGGCTGGGTTCGGTGAACACGAGCCGCTGAGACGCGCGTCCCAGGTTCCCAGGGGGCCTGGGACGCTCCGTGCGCGGATCGCAACAGCCCTACGATGAGTCGCGGCAACAGGCAAGCGAGCCCCGACTCGGAGCCGGCATGCGCGATCCGCAGACTTGGCCGCAATCGGTCGAGGCGGTCGTCGACGCCTTGGCCGGTCAGGCCTATCTCGCCGACCGGGGGTTGGCGACCACCCTGTTGTTGGCGCTGGATCTGCGGCGGCCCCTGCTGTTGGAGGGCGAAGCCGGCGTGGGCAAGACCGAGGTCGCCCAGGCGCTGTCCGCCGCGCTCGGCGCCGACCTCGTGCGCCTGCAGTGCTACGAGGGCATCGACGCCAGCCAGGCCCTGTACGAGTGGGACTACGCGCGCCAGCTGCTGGCGATCCGCACCGCCGAGGCTGGCGGCAACGAGACCGGCGTCGACGCGGTGTTCAGCCCCCGGTTCCTGGTGGAGCGCCCGCTGCTGGCGGCGCTGCGGGCCGGCTCGCGCGCGGTGCTGCTCATCGACGAGATCGACCGCGCCGACGACGAGTTCGAGGCGTTCCTGCTGGAGGTGCTGAGCGACTTCGCGGTGACGGTGCCCGAGCTGGGCACCATCCGCGCCGAGGAGCCGCCGGTGGTGGTGCTGACCTCCAACCGCACCCGCGAGCTGCACGACGCGCTCAAGCGCCGCTGCCTGTACCACTGGATCGACTACCCCGACCCCCAGCGGGAAGCCGAGATCGTGGCCGTGCGCGCCCCCGAGGTGCCCGAGGCGCTGGCCCGCGCCGCAGTGGGAGTGGTCGCCCGCTTGCGCGAGCTCGACCTCGCCAAACCGCCGGGCGTGGCCGAGACGATCGACTGGGTGCAGGCCCTGGCCCGGCTGGATCGCGCCGCTGGCGGGGCCGGCGACACGCTGCGCGGCGACGTCGCCCTCGACGCGCTGGGCGCGCTGGTCAAAGAGCGCGAGGACCTCGAGGTGGTCCGCGAGGTCCTGCCGGGATGGCTGAACGCCGGCGAGGGGGGGTCATGAGCGGCGCCGCGGTCGAACCGCATCCGCCCGGCGAGCACGACGCCGTCGCCCCGCTGGTCGGACTCGCCGGCGCGCTGCGCGCCGCCGGGGTGACGGTGGGCACCGGCGACGTCGTCACCTTCGCTCGCGCCTGCGCCCGCCTGGGCCCGCGCGACGCCACCGACGTGTACTGGGCCGGCCGCGCGTGCTTGATCCACCGCGCCGATGACCTGGCCACCTACGACCGCGTGTTCGCCGAGCGCGCCGCCACCGCCGGTGAGCTGGCCAGTCAGGCCACCGCGCCACAGCCGACGCTGACTGTCACACGGGTGCGCGCCGACCACGACGAGGCCGGCGAGGCCGGGTCGGAAGACGACAGCGGCGTGGCCGGGGTGGCGGCCAGCGACCTCGAGGTGTTGCGCACCACCCGCTTCGACCGCCTCGACGACGCCGAGCGCGCCCGGGTGCACCGGCTGTTGGCCGCCGTGCGGATCGGGACCCCTCAGCGGCGCACCCGCCGCACGATGCCCGCCCGGCGCGGACGCCACGGCGACCTGCGGCGCAGCCTGCGCGGCGCGCTGCGCACCGACGGCGAGCTGATGCGCACCGCCCGCCGCGCCCGCCGTCGGCGCCGCCGGCGGCTCGTGCTGCTGTTGGACGTCTCCCGGTCGATGACCGAGTTCTCGCGGGCGCTGTTGGTGCTGGGCCACGCCGCCGCGCGCGGGCCGGCGCCGGTGGAGGCGTTTTGCTTTGGCACGCGGTTGACCCGCGTGACCGACGTCCTGGCGCTGCGCGACCCTGACGCGGCGCTGGGCGCGGTCGCCGACCGCGTGCCCGACTGGGACGGCGGCACCCGCATCGGCGACGCGCTGCACGACTTCCTGGCCCGCGGCGGCCGCGCCGGGCTGGCCCGCGGCGCGGTGATCGTCATCTGCTCCGACGGCCTCGAACGCGGCGAGCCGCAGGCGCTGGCCACCGCCACCGCCCGCCTGCAACGGTTGGCCCACCGGCTGGTGTGGGTCAACCCCCTGACCGGTGACCCGCGCTACGAGCCGCGCGCGGCAGGCATGGCCGCGGCGCTGCCCCACATCGACGACTTTCGCGCCGGCCACGACCTCGCCAGCCTGGAGGCGCTGGCGCAGCTGCTGACTCACCTCGCCGACCCCGGCGGCGACCCGCCGCCGCGCCCGCGGGCCGGTGGGCGCCAGCCGGCCGGGGACCCCTCAACGATCGGAGGCTGACGTGGAGTTCGACAACCAGTTCGAGGTACCGGCCCCACCCGAGCGCGTGTGGGCTCATCTGCTCGATGTCGAGGCCGTCGTGCCGTGCATGCCCGGCGCAGAGCTGACCGAGACGGTGGACGATCGCACGTGGAAGGGCCAGGTCACCATCAAGCTCGGAGCGGTCAGCCTGACGTTCAAAGGCACCGTGTCCATGACCGAGCGCGACGACGACGCCAAACGCGTCGCGCTCGATGCCAAAGGCATGGAGGCCCGCGGCAAGGGGCAGGCCACCGCCACCGTCACCTCCACCATGACGGCCACCGAGGACGGCGGCACCCGCGTGGACATGCACACCGATTTGTCGCTGTCGGGTCAGGCGGCCCAGATGGGCCGTGGGATGATCGGCGATGTGTCCCAGCGGCTGGCCAGCGAGTTCGCCGACTGCATCGCCGAGGACCTCACCGCCCAGCCCGCCTCGGGGGCCGGCGCCGCGGCTGGCGGCACCGCCGCGGCTGGCGGCCCCGGCGCCACCGGCGACACAGCCGGCACGGCCGGCACGGGCGAAGCGGCCGGCGCCACCGCGGGCGCGGACAGCGGCGCTGGGGGCGGTGCAGCTGGCGGGGGCCAGGCACGGTCGAGCGCGCGCCGCAAGGAGATCGGCGGCATCCGGCTGACTCTGTGGGCGGTGTGGCGCGCGATCAAGCGCGGTGCACGTCGGCTGGTGGGCCGCGAGCAGTCGTGACCGCCCGCGCGGTGGTGTTGGCCGCCGGCACCGCCAGCCGGCTGGGCCGGCCCAAGGCCACGCTCATGTGGCGGCGCCGACCGCTGCTGGAGCACGTGCTGGCCGCGGTCGAGACGTCCGCGCTGGCCGGCGGGGTGGTGGTGTTGGGCCATGCCTCGCGGGACGTCCGGCGTGCGATCACGCTGCCTGAGGACATGCAGGCGGTGGTCAACCCCGCGTACGCCAGCGGGCAGGCCTCGTCGCTGCGTTGCGGGCTGGCGGCGCTGGCCGAGGACACCGACGCCGCCGCGGTGTTGCTCGCCGACCAGCCCACCATCACCGCCGCGGCCATCGACGCGGTCGTCGCCGCCTGGCGCGATGGGTCAAGCCCGGTGGTGCGGGCCCGCTACCGCGACGGGCCTGGCCATCCGGTGCTGCTTGCCCGGTCGGTGTGGCCCGAGCTCGCCACCCTCGAGGGCGACACCGGCGCCCGGCCGCTGCTGGCGGCCCACCCCGAGTGGCTCGCCGAGGTGGACGTCGACGGCGATGCGCCGCCGGACGTGGACACGTGGGCCGACTACCGGGCGCTGGTGGCCGCCGACAAAGCGCCGCGCTCGTGACGAGGCCTACCCCGCGGCAGCCACCCATCGGCTGTCATCGGTCCGGCGGATGCGGCCTCTACGCTGGGCATATGACAGCGAGGCGCTGACCAGCTTCGAGCTCACCTCCGGTTCGTACTGCTGCAGGCGCGACCGCACCTCCCCGGTGGTCAGCGGCTGCTCCGATTCGGCCACGACCTGCACCACCCGGTCGCTTCGGCTGACCTCACCGGCCGGGGGGCGGCCACGCCGGGCCGTGGTGGTTTTGCGTCCCGCCGCCTTCTTTGTCGTCTTTTTTCCGGATGTCGTCGCGGTTTGTTTGCGTGCGGTGCGCTTCGTTGACCGCTGGCCCGCTGTTCCAGCGTGGCCGTCAACGACCCGCTCCAACCTCGGGATGAGACGATCGATCTCTTCGAGGCGTCGGACAACCTCCTCGCGTTCCCGGTAGGCGGCGTCCAAGGCGGATTGCACCGCCGACGTCGTTCCTTCTCTCGCGGCTGTCGAATCCATCAGCACACTCCAGTGGTTGGGTGGCAGTACACCAAATCGGCGGGGAAGAATAGCAGGGGCCGCCAAAGACAGAGGCTGCTCCTACGCTCGGTGGGCATGGAAGGTGTGCCGACTCCGGCGGCGGGCGTCACCGTCGACCTCTCTGCGGTGATCCTGGCGGTCACCGGGGACAGCCCGCGCGTGCTGACGGTGCAACCCGACGCCGACACCGAGTGGGCCGGCGCGGCTGGGGCGCTGCCGCGCGGCCCGCTGGACGTGGACGCCGATCGGACGCTGGCCCAGGGGCTGCGCCGCTGGGTGGCCGAGCGCACCGGCACCGAGCTGGGTTATGTCGAGCAGCTGTACACCTTCGGCGATGCCGGCCGCGATCCGCGCGAGCGCGCCGGCGGGGCGCGCGTGCTGACGGTGGCCTACCTCGCGCTGGTGCGCGAGCAGACCGTCGACGCCCCCGGGGCCACATGGCGCGATGTTTACGACCTGCTGCCGTGGGAGGATCACCGCGGAGGCGTGCCCGCTGTCCTGGAGACGGTGGTGGAGCCGGCGTTGCGAGCCTGGTGGCAGGCCGGAAGCCTCGAGGCCTCGCCGGTGACGCGGGGCCGAAGCGTGCGCGAGTCCCGGCGCGAACGGGCCGAGGTGGCCTTCGGCCTCGGCGAGCTGGGCTGGGACGGCGAGCGGGTGCTGGAACGCTACGAGCTGCTGTATGAGGCCGGCCTGGTGGACGAGGCCGTCCGTGATGCCGGCGTCTCCGTCCCGCGGGGCCAGCCCGCCGAACGACTCGGGCTGCCGATGACGTTGGATCACCGTCGCATCCTGGCCACCGCGCTGGCCCGCGTCCGGGGCAAGCTGTCGTACCGGCCGGTGGTGTTCGAGCTGCTGCCCGAGCAGTTCACGCTGTGGGACCTGCAGCGGGTGGTCGAGGCGCTGGGCGGCATCCGGCTGCACAAGCAGAACTTCCGCCGGCTGGTCGACCGGGCGGGCCTGGTCGAGCCCACCGGGGTTTTCTCCCATCACACCCGCGGGCGGCCGGCCGAGCTGTACCGCTTCCGCCGCGAGGTGTTGCGCGAGCGTCCCGCGCCCGGCGTCCGGTTACCCCGCTCAGGGCGCTGACGTTGGCATATGCTCACCGAGAGCATAAGATGGGGGTTCGGCTGAGTCGAGGAGATCCGCCTGATGACCGCAACACCCACCGTCCCGCTGCCCGATCTGTACGAGCGCGTGCAGTCGGTCATGCCCGCCGCCGAGTGGGCCGCGCACGCGCCGCTGATCGAGGAGATCGCCGAGCTCAAGCGCGAGCGCGACGCCGTGATCCTGGCCCACAACTACCAGACGCCGGAGATCTTCCACGGCGTGGCCGACATCACCGGCGACTCGCTGAGCCTGGCCCGCCGCGCCACCGAGGTGGATGCCAGCGTCATCGTGCAGTGCGGCGTGCACTTCATGGCCGAGACCTCCAAGCTGCTCAACCCGGACAAGACGGTGCTGCTGCCGGACCTGCGGGCCGGGTGCTCGCTGGCCGAGTCGATCACCGGCGCGGACGTGCGGCTGCTGCGCCAGCGCTACCCCGGCGTGCCGGTGGTCACCTACGTCAACACCTCCGCGGAGGTCAAGGCGGAGTCCGACATCTGCTGCACGTCGTCGAACGCGGTGGCCATCGTCGAGTCGCTGGGCACCGACCGGGTGATCTTTTTGCCCGACGAGTTCCTCGGCCAGCACGTGGCCAACCACACCGACGTCGAGGTGATCCTCTGGCGTGGCCACTGCGAGGTCCACGAGCGGTTCACCGCCCAGGAGGTCCGCGATTACCGCACCGCCCACGGCGGCCTGGTGGTGCTGGCCCACCCCGAGTGTCCCCAGGACGTGCTCGCCGAGGCCGACTACGTCGGCTCGACCAGCGGGATGGCCGGCTACGTCGGCGAGCACCAGCCCCACAAGGTGGTGATGATCACCGAGTGCTCGATGAGCGACAACGTCGCCGCCGAGCACCCCGAGGTCGAGTTCGTGCGCCCGTGCAACCTGTGCCCGCACATGAAGCGCATCACCTTGGAGGGCATCCGCGACGCGCTGCGCGACATGACACCGGCCATCGAGATCGACCCGGCCGTGGCCGAGCGGGCTCGCGGGGCGGTGCAGGCGATGCTGGACGCCACCCGCGGCTGAGCCGGCCAGAACGTTCTGACGGGCCGCGCTGGCCTACACCGACGCCGGCGCCTGGGTTTGAACCCCTGGCCAGCCGGCGTGCTGGGCCGTGGCGACGGCTTCGAGCTGCGAGTGCACCCCGAGCTTGCCCAGCA
>CAYQMQ010000113.1:0-7001 GCA_964418395.1 uncultured Actinomycetota bacterium | reverse complement strand
TACCCATGAGCGTGGCAACCATGCGCCAACTGCTGGAGGCCGGTGTCCACTTCGGTCACCAGACCCGCCGGTGGAACCCGAAGATGAAGCGCTACCTCCTCGGAGAGCGCAACGGCATCTACGTCATCGATCTGCAGCAGACGATCGCGCTGCTGGAACAAGCCCACGAGGCGGTGCGCGACACCGTGATCAAGGGCGGCACCGTGATGTTCGTGGGCACCAAGCGCCAGGCCGCCGAGGTGATCGAGCAGCAGGCCCAGCGGGTGGGCATGCCGTATGTGACCTATCGCTGGCTGGGGGGCATGCTCACGAACTTCTCCACCATCAAGGGCCGCTTGGCCCGGCTCGACGAGCTCGAGCGCATGGAGGCGGACGGGACCATCGAGCTGCTGCCGAAGCGGGAGGTCCTGTCGCTGCAGCGCGAGAAGGACAAGCTCATGGCCAACCTTGGTGGCATCCGCAACATGTCCACGCCGCCGGACATGTTGTGGGTGGTCGACACCGTCAAGGAGCACATCGCCGTCGACGAAGCCAACCGGCTGGGGATCCCGGTCGCAGCCACCCTCGACTCCAACTGCGACCCGGACGTCATCGACTACCCCGTGCCCGGCAACGACGATGCCATCCGTTCGATCGCGCTGTTGACCCGCATCGTCGCCGACGCTTGCGCCGAGGGGCACGCAACGCTGGCCAGCCGCAGCGCCGACGAGGTCGTCGCCGAGCAGGCCGCCGCGGCGGCCGCCGGCCAGCCGGCCTCCGGTGTCGCCGAGGGCGGCCCGGAGGTGGAGCCGCTGGCCGAGTGGGAGATCGCGCTGCAGCGCGAGGAGGCGGCGCAGAAGGCCGAGCAGGCCAGCGCCGCCGGCGCCGACGAGGCCGTGACCTCCTTCGACGAGGCCGCCGCCCCCGCCGAGGAGAACGCCGAGCTTGCCTGGTCGGACACCGGTGAGCCTTCGGAGGGCGACGACTCCGCCGAGCGCGGCTGACCCCCGACCACCACCGCGGCGGGTTTCCGGGTCCGTCGCGTCACGAGGTAAGGAGCGAGCGGATGGCCGAGATCTCCGCTGCCGACGTCAAGCGTCTCCGTGAGGCCACCGGCGCCGGCATGATGGACTGCAAGAAGGCGCTGACCGACGCCGACGGCGACTTCGACCGCGCCGCGGAGCTGGTGCGCGAGCGCACCGGGGCGAAGGTGGCCGACCGCGCCAACGAGCGCAGCGCCGAGGAAGGGCTGGTGCACGCGTACCTGCACACGCCCACGCCCGGCCTGCCGCCGAAGGTGGGCGTTCTGCTCGAGCTCAGCTGCGAGACCGATTTCGTGGCGAAGAGCGAGCAGTTCCAGCAGGTGGCTCGCGACCTGGGGATGCACATCGCGGCGATGAAGCCGGCGGTGGTCCGCGAATCCGAGGTGGACGAGAGCATCATCGAGGCCGAGCGCCGCTTCGCCGAGAAGGAAGCCCGGGACGAGGGCAAACCCGACCACATCGTCGAGAAGATCGTCGACGGCAAGGTCAAGGCCTTCTACAAGGAGAAGGTGCTGCTGAACCAGCCGTTCGTGCGCGACGACAGCCGCACCGTCGGCGACCTCGTCGAGGAGCTGCAGCGCACCACCGGCGAGAAGGTGGAGGTGTCGCGGTTCGCCCTCTTCGAGGTGGGCTAGCCGCTCAAGCAGCGAAGCGGTAGCGGCCTGAGCCGAGCCGCTCAAGCAGCGAAGCGGTAGCGGCCTCAGCCGAGCTCCGGCGGGCCGCGGGTGCGGTTAGCATGCGGGTGTGTGTGCCGGCGGCCAAGGGGCCAGGGTGACCGAAGAGCACAGGCGACAGGGTTACCGGCGGGTGCTGTTGAAGCTGTCGGGTGAAGCGTTCGCCGACGCCCACAGCTCGATCAGCCCCGACGTGGTCGGATCGATCGCCGACCAGCTCGTCGACGTCGCATCCCGGGGGATCGAGATCGGGGTGTCGGCGGGTGGCGGCAACATCTTCCGCGGCGCGAGCCCGCAAGCCGCCGGCATCAACCGCTCCAGCGCCGACCACATGGGCATGCTGGCCACGGTCATCAACGCGCTGGCGCTGCAGGACGCCGTGGAGAAGCGCGGCCTGGAGTCGCGGGTCATGAGCGCGGTGGCCATGCAGGAGCTCGCCGAGCCCTACATCCGCCGCCGTGCCATCCGCCACCTGGAGAAGGGAAGGGTGGTGATCTTCGCCGCCGGCCTCGGCGCTCCGTACTTCACCACCGACACCTCGGCGGCCCAGCGGGCGCTGGAAGTCGATGCGGAGGCGATCCTGAAGGGCACGAAGGTCGACGGCGTCTACGACCGTGACCCGACCGTCCACCCCGAGGCGCAGCGGTTCACGCACCTGACGTACTTCGACGCGCTGCAGCGGGGGCTGGCGGTCATGGACGAGACCGCGATCTCGTTGTGCATGGTCAACGAGTTGCCGATCATCGTGTTCAAGCTGTTGGAGGAGGGCAACATCCTGCGGGCGGCGCGTGGGGACGCGATCGGCACGCTGGTGCACCCCGCCACATCCGATCCCGACAATGCCGAGATGGAGGCGAGCCGGTGAGCACGCTCGAGGAGATCCTCGAGGACGCCGACGAGAAGATGTCGGCCGCCCTCGAGCACACGCGGTCGGAGTTCGGCAAGGTGCGCACCGGACGGGCCAACCCGCAACTGGTCAACGACCTGCCGGTGAACTATTACGGCACGAAGACCCCCTTGCAGCAGATCGCCGGCGTCAGCGTCCCGGAGGCGCGGATGTTGGTGGTCAGCCCCTATGATCCGTCGGCGCTCAAGGAGATCGAGCGGGCCATCGCCGACTCTGACCTCGGGCTGAACCCCAACAGCGACGGCGAGGTCATCCGGGTGGTCTTTCCCGAGCTGACCGAGGATCGGCGCAAAGAGTATGTACGCATGGTGCGGGAGCGGGCAGAGGAAGGTCGCGTGTCGGTGCGCAACATCCGACGGCAGGCCAAACAGCAGATCGAGAAGCTCGAAGGCGACGGTGACGTCAGCCAGGACGACGCCCACCGGGCGGACAAGCGCTTGCAGGACCTCACCGACAAGCACGTCGCCGAGGTCGACAAATTGCTGCAGAACAAGGAGAACGAGCTGCTGGAGGTCTGAGCCGCCCACGCGCCGCCCCGTTTATGACCGCTGACCTGCCGCGTCGTCGGGAGCCCCCGGTCGTGGCCGCGGGTGGGGCCCGCAGTGGGCGCTCTGCCGGTCGGAACCTGCCGGCGGCGATCGCCTCCGGCTTGACGCTCGGCGCACTCTTTCTCGCCGGCCTGTTCGTCGAGGAGCTCATCGGCGTCGGCCTGGTGATGGTGCTGGCGGCCCTGGCCCTGCACGAGCTGCACATCGCCTTGCGGGGGCAGGGCTTGCGTCCAGCCACGCCCGTGGTGGCCGGTGCGGGCATCGTGGTGGTGTTCGGCAGCTATCTGCACGGACCCTCGGCGTTAGCCGTGGGGCTGGTGCTGGCCGCGGCGGGCACCACCGCCTGGGCGCTCGTCTTGGGGCGGGTCGACGCGCGTCGCGGCCGCGACGCCGCGGCCGGACACCCGCCGGCGGAGGCGACAGCTGACGGTGACGCCGCCACTCCGGAGGCAGAGCCGAGGCTCTCCGGGCCCGGAGCCGACTTGGCAGCCAGCGCGCTGATGATGTGCTGGGTGCCGTTGATGGCCGGGTTCGCGGGGCTGTTGCTGGACCGGCCGGGCGGGGAGTGGTACCTGCCCGCAGCCATCGCGCTGTCGGTCAGCAACGACATCGGGGCCTACGCCTTCGGCAACCGATTCGGTCGCCACAAGCTCGCCCCTCATGTCAGCCCCGCCAAGACGTGGGAGGGGTTCGCCGGTGGCCTTGCCACCGTCGTGGTGCTCGCCGTGGTCGTGACCGCCCGCGGGGCGGAGTTCACCATCCCCATCGCGGCCGTGTTCGGGGTGGCCGTGGTGATCACCTCCACGGTGGGCGATCTCACCGAGTCTCTGATCAAGCGGGATCTCGGCGTGAAGGACCTCGGCTCGATGATCCCGGGCCACGGTGGCGTGATGGACCGCGTCGACGGCATCCTGTTCGCCTTGCCGACGGCCCACGTGGTGTTGACCTTGTTCGGGCTGTGATCGACCCCGGGGCCGGTCTCGCTCACCCGGTCGCGTCCGGGGCCGACCCCACGCGCCACGCCGTCGGATCGGCATCATGGGGGCGATGCGCCTGGATCCTTTCGTCGCCGACGACGCCGCGCTCGCTGACGCCCTCGGCGGCGAGCCCGCCTACCGCGTGCGGCAGCTGCGCGGGTGGCTGCGCCGCGGGGTCGATGACCCCGCGGAGATGACCGACCTGCCCCTGGGGGTGCGCGAGCGTCTCGCCGCCCGCCTGGAGCCACCGGCGCGCGTGCTGCGCCACTCGACCGCCGACGGCGGGCTGACCCACAAGCTGCTGCTCGAATTCGGCGAGCCCGGCAGCGCCGAGGCGGTCGAAGCGGTGCTCATGCTGTATCCGAAGGCCGGCGAGCGCCGCCCCCGGGCGACCGTGTGCGTGTCCACGCAGGCGGGCTGTGCCTTGGGGTGTCCGTTCTGTGCCACCGGCCAGGCGGGGTTCCGCCGTCAGCTGTCGGTCGGCGAGATCGTGCGGCAGGTCACCGCCTGCGACCGCCGCCTGCGGGACGGCACCATCGCCGCCCGCGGTGACCAGTGGGTGCCCGACCACGTCACCAACGTCGTGTTCATGGGGATGGGCGAGCCGCTGGCAAACGCCGACGCCACTGTCTCGGCGGTGCGGTGGTTGCACGACCCCGAGGTGGGGCTCGGGGTGAGCGCGCGGTCGATCACCGTGTCCACGGTCGGCCTGGTGCCCGGCATCGCCAAGCTCACCGACCTGGGGCTGCCGATCACGCTGGCGGTGAGCCTGCATGCCCCCACGGACGCGCTGCGCGACGATCTCGTCCCGGTCAACCGGCAGTTCGGCCTCGAGGCGCTGCTGGCTGCTTGCCGCGAGCACCAACGCGCCACGGGACGGCGCATGACGTGGGAGTACATCCTCATCGACAGGGTCAACGCCGAGCCGGCCCACGCCGAGCAGCTCGCCGCGCTGCTCACCCGCGCCGACGCCCCGCGCGTGGCCCACGTCAACCTCATCCCGATGAACCCGACGCCGGCGGTGCCGTGGGACGCGCCGCCACCGGCGCAGCGGCAGGCCTTCGCGCGGGTGCTCGCCGATGTCGGGCTGCCGGCCACGATCCGCGACAACCGCGGCGGCGACATCGACGCGGCGTGCGGGCAGCTGTACGCCGACTACGCGGTGGGCAGCGGACGGGTGCTGCCGGCGGCGGTGGACGCGTGGTCGCGGTGGCCGGTCAATGCCAGTGGCGAAGCGGTAGCGACTCACAACAGCGACGGGAGTCGGTCGTGACCACGTCGGTGGCGGTGGTGGGCTCGACCGGGTCGATCGGCACCCAGACGCTTGAGGTCGTGGCCGCCCATCCCGACCGCTTCGCGGTGACGGCGTTGGCGGCCGGGTCGAACGCCGAGCTGGCGGTGGCCCAGGCGCGCGGGTGCGGCGCGTCGCGGTTGGCCCTGGCCGACGAGACGGCGGCGCGGCAGGCGCGAGCGGAGCTGGCCGGCGCGGGCGTGGAGGTGCTCGCCGGCGACGAGGGGGTGGCTGCCGTCGCCGGGTGCGGCGCCGACGTCGTGGTCAACGGGATGGTGGGCTCGCGCGGGCTGCGCCCGACGCTGGCGGCGTTGGCGGCCGGCAGCAGGCTGGCGCTGGCCAACAAGGAGTCGCTCATCGTCGGTGGCGACCTGGTGCTGGCCGCCGCGGGCTCGCACCCGGACGGGGTGATGGCCGGCACCGGCCGGCTCGTGCCCGTCGACTCGGAGCATTCGGCCCTGGCCCAGTGCCTGGACGGGGTCGGATCCGCCGATGTGGCCCGGCTGGTGGTGACCGCCAGCGGCGGGCCGTTCCGTGGGCGCACCCGCGAAGAGCTGGGTGCGGTCACCGTCGACGACGCGCTCGCCCACCCCACCTGGTCGATGGGGGCGGTCATCACCGTGAGCTCGGCGACGCTGGCCAACAAAGGGCTCGAGGTCATCGAGGCCCACCACCTCTTCGGGATCCCCTACGACCGCATCGACGTGGTGGTCCACCCGCAATCGGTGGTGCACGGCATGGTCGAGCTGTGCGACGGCTCGACGATCGCCCAGCTCAGCCCGCCGGACATGAAGCTGCCGATCCAGCTGGCGTTGAGCTGGCCCGACCGTCTCGACGACGCGCCGGCGCGCATGGACTGGACGCGCGCCCAAACGCTTGAGTTCGAGCCCGCGGATGCCGACACGTTCTCCATGTTGTGCCTCGCCTACGACGCCGGCCGGACGGGCGGGACCGCCCCGGCGGCGTTCAACGCGGCCAACGAGGAGGCGGTGACCGCCTTCCTCGACGGTCGGCTGAGCTTTCTCGGCATCGCGGACGCCGTCGCGGCAGTCTTGGAGGTGCACGACCCCACGCCCGTCTCTGACCTCGACGGTCTGCTGGCCGCCGAGTCCGATGCCCGCCACCGCGCGCGCGAGCTGATCCAGGCCCACGCGGCCTCGCGGTAGCCAGGGCCAGGAGCGACCCCCCGATGTTCGTCGCGATCTTCATCGCCGCCATCGCGGTGATCATCCTCATCCACGAGTTCGGCCACTTCGTGACCGCGCGGATGTTCGGGATGAAGGCCGAGAAGTTCTTCATCGGCTTCGGACCCACGTTGTGGTCCACCCAGCGGGGGGAGACCGAGTACGGCGTCAAGTGGTTGCCGCTCGGCGGGTTCGTCAAGATCGTGGGGATGAGCCCCTACGAGGATTTCGACGAGGCCGACCGGGACCGCGCCTACTTCTCCAAGCCGGGCTGGCAGCGAGCGATCGTGATCTGTGCCGGCTCGATCACCCACTTCATTATCGCCGCGCTCCTGCTGTTCGTGGCGCTGGCCTTCCTCGGCCTGCCCCCCGAGGACGAGCCGCCTCTCAACGCCATC
>CAYQMQ010000112.1:0-7010 GCA_964418395.1 uncultured Actinomycetota bacterium | reverse complement strand
CCACGACACCTACGGCCAAGCGCTGGCCAACACCTACGCCGCCCTGCACGCCGGCGTCGCCATCGTCGACGCCGCCGCCGGCGGACTCGGCGGCTGCCCCTACGCCCGGTCGGCCACCGGCAACCTCGCCACCGAAGACCTCGTCTGGCTGTTGGACGGCCTCGGCATCACCCACGGCGTCGATCTCGATGCGCTCGTGAGCATCAGCACGTGGCTGGCCGGCCGTCTCGACCGGCCCAGCCCCTCGCGGGTGGTCCAGGCCCTCGGCCATCCTCACCGGTAGCAGGCCGACCAGCCCCCGCGGTGCGCTGCGGCCCCGATCTCGCGGTGAATTCCCCAAGATGGGTTACGCACGGAGGGACGGTAGAAGGTATTACGGGCCATGACATGGTCCCCTCCAGCAAACATGCCGCTGAGCCAGTGGTGGCGCTCAGCCTCGATCCTCCGTTGTTGGCCGACCTGGTGCGCCAACAGCTCATCGATCGTGGCTTGGTCGTCGCCTCGTCGTCCACGATCTCGCGCGCGGACGTCGTCCTCGTGAACGGTCTGGGGCCGGCGGAGATCGAGGCCCGCATCGTGGTCCGCTTGCCCGACAACGCCCACGTCTTGCCGGCGGCGGTCGAGATCGAGGCCGGCGCCGTGGGCGTGTCGCGGGTCGTGGACGTCGACGACGTAGAGGCGCTGGTGGACCTGTTCGTCGCGGTGATCCGCGGCTCCGCCGACGTGTAACCGCACTCACAGTTTCCGAGACGGCCACGCTCGGGCGAGCGACGAAGCCGCATCGTTGGCGCGGGTCCGCCGGGGGTCGGCCTAGACTTCCGTGCGCGTTGGAAGCCGGTCGGGCGAAAGGCACAGGGTGGCGATCTCGTTTGCGTTGACCGACGAGCAGCAACAGCTCCGTGAGGTGGTCCGCGACTTTGCGCAGCAGCGAGTCGCGCCGCGCGCGGAGGCGTTCAACGCCGCTGGACAGCTGCCGTTGGACGTGGTCGCCGAGATGGGCGACATGGGATTGTTCGGCTTGCCGTTCCCCGAAGAGGTCGGCGGGTCGGGTGGCGGGCTGGTGGATCTCTGCCTGACGCTCGAGGAAATCGGCCGGGTGGATCAGTCGCTGGGCATCACGCTGGGCGCGGCGGTGGGCCTGGGGGCGAAGCCGGTCTACTGGTTCGGCAGCGACGAGCAGCGGGCCCGGTGGTTGCCGCCGTTGGCGCGTGGCGAGCAGCTGGCCGGGTTCGGGCTGACCGAGCCGGGCGGGGGCTCCGATGCGGGCGCGCTGGCCACCACGGCGGTGGCTGACGGTGACGAGTGGGTGATCAACGGCGCCAAGCAGTTCATCACCAACGCCGGCACCGACATCAGCGCGTTCGTCACCGTGGCCGCCGTCACCGGCGGCGAGCGCGGACCGGGCGGCGCTCGCGAGATCACCAACTTCGTGGTGCCCACCGGCACGCCCGGGTACGCGATCGGCTCGGGGTATCGCAAGGTGGGGTGGCACGCCTCCGACACCCGGGACCTGTTCTTCGACGACTGTCGCGTGCCGGCGGCCAACCAGCTCGGCGAGCGCGGGCGGGGCTACGCCAACTTCCTGTCGATCCTCGACGAGGGGCGCGTGGCGATCGCGGCGCTGGCGGTGGGGCTGATCCAGGGGTGTGTCGACGAGTGCGTGCGGTATGCCGGCGAGCGGGAGGCGTTCGGCAAGCCGATCGGGGCGCATCAGGCGGTGGCGTTCAAGATCGCCGACATGGACGTGGCCGCGACGGTGGCACGCAATCAGTACCTGCATGCCGCGTGGCTGGCCGAGCAGGGACAGCGGTTCAAGAAGGCGGCGGCGACCGCCAAGCTGTATGCCACGGAGCAGGCAGTGGCCGCCGCCCGGGAGGCCTGCCAGGTGTTCGGCGGCTACGGGTTCACCACCGAGTTCCTGGTGGGCCGCTTCTACCAGGACGCCAAGGTCCTGGAGATCGGTGAGGGCACCAGCGAGGTGCAGCGCACCCTCATCGCCCGGGAACTGGGGCTGCCGCGGTAGCGGCAGCCCGGCGGGTGGGCGCTCGAGTGGAGTTGGGGCTGCCGCGGTAGCGGCACGCCCTACTGGTGGACGGCCCGATCTCCCCACAATTTGCGACGTGATCTGCTGCGCCGTGGGGTTTGATGCTGCCGTGACCCACCCTGACACCCACTCCCCCGCACCCACCGTGGCCGTGCATCTCGATCCGGCGCTCCTGGCGGATCTGCTGCGGCGGAGATTGGCTGCACGGGGTGTGGCGGTCGCTGATCCCGCAGTGCCCAGCGGACGCGTCGCTGCCGCGTTGGTGGGGGCGGACTCGGACGTTCGGGTCGACGCCGACTTCGTCGTTCGCCTGGCGAAGTGCGGAGCGATGCTGCCGGCGCAGGTCGAGGTGGAAGCGGCCCAATCCGGAGCGGACACCCCCCGGTTCGTGATGGTCGGGACGGTCGACGATCTCGTCGATGTCCTCGTGGCCCTCACGGAGTGACGTGGGCGGGGCGCCACCAGCGGTGCGCACGCCCTTTCCGAGTCCGATATGACCGGATGGGCGAGCGTGCCACCTTCCGTGGCTGCTTGGCGCGGGGTATCCTGGGCGGGGAAAGAGATGGTGCTGCTGCACCGTTGCGCTTGCGGGTTTTGGCCGGTACCCGGGTGGGTTTCGTCGATGTCCGTAGTCGCGCTGGCTCTGGACGTCGAGATCCGGCGAGCGCTCGTTGGCTCGGTGCGAGGGAGGGGAGATGGCAACGGGGAGCGCGCGGCCGCGTGCCGCACAGGGAGAGGTGGACGGCCCCGGACGGGACCCCGATCCTTCCACCGCTTATGCGGGGCCGGATCGTCGCCATGCCAGATGGCCCGGCGGATCCTTGCACGCCGGCGCAGGGGTCTTGGCCATCATTGGCTTGTTGGCGGTGACCGCGTCGAGCTTCGGTCTCTTGGGAGACGGCGCAGCGCTGACCGGATTCCACAGCGCGACGCTCACCGTGGTGCTGGGGACCGCCGCAGCGCTGAGCCTTGCCATGCTGTGCGCGATCGTGTGGCACGTCGACGGTCGCGCCAGCGGGGCCTGGTTCGCGGGAGCGCTGACCCTGCTGGGTCTCGGGGTGGTGCTCCTCGATCACTTCCCGCTGGGTTCCGGCGGTGCATGGTCGGACCCGGACCTGCCGGTCGCACTGAGCGCAAGCAGCAGGATCGTGGCGATCGTGCTGTTCGCCCTGGCGGCGGTGGGACCGGAGATCGTCTCGGTGTTGCGCCCCTTCCGCGTGTTGCTGGCCGGGATCGGAGGCGTGGGCGTGCTCACCGTGGCAGTGGCGATCGTCCCCGGGGCGGTGGGCGCGCTGTCGGGGTTGGCTGCTGCCGAGGGCCCAGGTGGGGCATCTGGTGGCGTGCCGCCGGCGGGATCGTTGGTGGTCACGTCGCTGTGGGCGGGGGTCTCGGTGTTGTTGGTGTGGCGGAGTCGCACCCGGCGGGATCCCCTGGTGACGTGGATGGCCGGCCTCGCTGGTGTGCTGGCTCTTGCCGAGGCGGCCCGGTGGCCGGGCGTGACGGCCAGCGCTGCCGGGGGCGATCTCCTGCGCAGTGCGGGGCTGGCGTTGGTCGCGCTCGGCGTGGCCGGCTACCTCCTGTCGATCTTTGCGACCCAGCGTCGCACGGTGCTCGAGGTGACCGAGAGGTCGCAAGCAGCGATGGCCCAGCTGACTGAAGCACACCAGGCCAGCTCGGAGCTGCGCCACGAGGCGCGCAACGCGCTGACCTCGATCGCGATGGCCACCCACACGCTGCAAGTGTCCCAGGACCGCATGGACCCCGTTCAGCGTCAGCAGCTCGCGACGGCGGTGTGCTGCGAGATCGAGCGGCTCGAGCGCCTGTTGGACGAGCAGGGCCCTGCGGCGCCGGCGCCGGTGTCGCTGGAGCGCGCGCTGTCGTCGGTGATCAACGGCGCTCGTGCCGCCGGCATGGAGCTCACCGTCCAGGTCCCGGCCGACGTCGAGGTCCTGTCGGACGAGAAGGCGTTGGGCCAGGTGGTGGCGAACTTGTTGGCCAACGCCCGCCGTCACGCGCCGGAATCCCCGGTGACGCTGCGAGCGGTCGGGCAGGGCGGGGGGGTGGCGCTGCGTTGCGAGGACCGCGGCCCGGGCGTGGCAGTCGGCCAGCGAAAGCGCATCTTCGACCGCGGCGTCAGCGGTGTGGAGGCGCCGGCGGACAGCCGCGGTCTGGGCCTCAACATCGCGGCTCGCCTCGTGCGACAGCAAGGCGGTGACATCTGGGTCGAGGATCGGACCGGAGGTGGGGCATCCTTCGTGGTGTGGCTGCCCGCTCCCTCTGAGAGGGTCCTGGATCTGACAGAGAGCTCGTCGACACGGGGAGTCGCTGCCGAGGGCGGCTCGGTTGCACGAGCTCACCACCTGCCGTCGGAAGATCGGGGCGTGGCTGACTCCCGGCGGTGACACGAGACGGAGGTACGTGGATGATGAGCAGGAGTGGCGACGTCCCTCGAGGGCCTTCGAAGGCCGGACGGTTCGACGACCGCTCCCGCGCGCGGCCTGCGGGGCCACTGGTCGAGGACGACGAGGACGCGAGCTCGGCGGTCACCCCGCGGGCCTTGCTGATCGAGGACCACGAGCTGTTGGCTCAGAGCCTGACCCTGGCGCTGGCGGAGGAGGGCATCGAAGCCCAGCACGCGGCCTTGGACTCGGTCGAAGCGGTGCTGGACCTCGCAGCAGCCGGGTCGTTCGACGTCGTGTTGCTGGATCTCGACCTGGGCGGGCTCGGATCGGGGCTCGCCATGATCAAGCCTCTGCAAGCCACGGGGGCTCGGGTGGTCATGATGACGGGGTCGACTGACGAGACGCGGCTGGCGGAGTGCATCGAAGCCGGAGCGTTGGGGATCGTCCGCAAGACCGCGTCGCTGCACCAGCTTTTGGGTGCGGTGCGAGACGCGACGACGTTGGCGACGCTGCTGAGCCCCGGTCAGCGTGATGAGCTCTTGGCCGAGCTTCGGCGCCAGCGTCAGGCGCGAGCCGAGCGCATGCGGGCTTTCGACCAGTTGACCCGCCGCGAGCAGGATGTGCTGGCGGCGCTGATGGACGGCGACGCGCCGGCTGAGATCGCCAAGGCCCAGCACGTGTCGCTGACGACGGTGCGAAGCCACATCCGGTCGCTGCTGTTCAAGCTGGACGTGCATTCGCAAGTCGCTGCGATCGGCTTGGCCCGCCGGGCCGGGTGGGAGCCCACGAGCGGCGTGTGAGCGGTCGGGCTCCCCCATGGGGTGGGAGCAGGAGCAGGATTTGACGGGCAGCAGCCGTCGAGGAGCCGGCCGCCCGCCGTGCACCTATCGATCGGACAGGTGGCGGCCGGGGCGCCCACTGGCAGGGTTGGCTGGATCAGAACCGTCGCGGGCGGCGAACCGGGTGTAGGCTGGTCCCAGTAGTTCCGGTCGTCCAGTCGCCTTGGTGGGCAAACAGTTAGGTCGAGGCGAGCTTCTGCCGATGCCCTGAGCGTGGGCGCGATCGCGCCCAGCGGTTCTTCCAGCTGACCCAGTGGGGGCGCTGTCTCCACCCCAGCGGAAGGTCAGGGCATGTTGGCACCTCCCGGTGCGTTGCGCCGAACACCTCGCCATCTCGGTTGGCTCGTCGCCAGTGTCGGCGTGGCGCTGGTGGTGGTGATGGTCACCGGCGCCGGCAGCCCCTTGCTGGCGTCTCCCGCCAGCGGGACGGCTGACGCCACGCTGGACCTGCCGACCGACACGGCTGGCGACGTGCGGCTGCGCGGCGAGCTCCTCGCGGACGGGTCGCCGGTGGAAGATGCCGAGGTCAGTCTCCCCGAGGCGGAGGGGGTGGCGGCCCGTACGGGTTCGGCGGGGCGCTTCGAGCTGACCGCCGGGGTCGAGGACCTCGGCGCGGTCAGGGATGGTGCGCTTCGCGCTCAGCTGCGGGTGACCGCGGGAGAAGGCCCCCACACGCTGCAGGTCACAGCCGAGCAGCGCGGTGGGCTGACACGATTGTTCGGGCGAACCCGCTGGGGGACGATGTCGGCGATCGCGGCCTCGCTCGAGCAGCCGATCGACCAGGCCTACGTGAGCTCGGGGATGGACTACCCCGACGCGTTGAGCGTCGGTTCCCTGGCGGCACAAGACGGTGTTCCGGTGCTGCTGACCCCGCGTGACACGGTGATGTCGGAGGTCAGCCGCAACCTCGCCGACGCGAGCGACGTCACCGTGGTCGGAGGGCGGGCTGCCGTCAGCGAGGCCGTCGTCGACGCGCTCGCTGCTGACGGCCACCAGGTGGACCGCCTGGCCGGCCCCACCCGGTGGGCGACATCGGCCAGGATCGCGGAACGCTGGCAGCAGGACCAGGTGGGAGTGCTCTACGTCGCTGCGGGTGACGGGGCGTTCGCCGATGCGCTCAGCGGCAGCGCAGCGGCTGCGGCCGACGACGCCCCGCTGTTGTTGGTGGGACGCGACCGCGTCCCCGAGCGAGTCGCCACGACGATCCGCGAGCTGCAGCCCGAGAGGATCGTGGTGCTGGGGGGCGAATCGGTGCTGTCCGAGCGGGTCGAGCAGCGGCTGAGCCAGCTGGCCCCGGTCGAGCGCCTCTCCGGCACCGATCGCTTCGGGACGAGCGCGGCGATCGCCACGGCGCGGTTCGACCCGGACGCGGTCGACGACGTGGTGATCGCCACGGGCCACGACTTCGCCGACGCTCTTGCGGGTGTCGCGCTGGCCGGAGAGATGGGCGCCCCGGTGCTGCTGGTCGACGGGAACGAGGTGCCGGCGCGGGTGGCAGAGGCGGTCGAGCGCCTCCAGGCCAGTCGGGCGGTTCTGCTGGGCGGCACTCGAGCCGTCGGCAGGGACGTGGAACACGCCATGACACAGCACCTCGTTGAGGACTCGCCGTGGGAGTCGATCGGCAGCGCGACGCTGGACCTCGATCTGGAGCCAGTGCCCGGTGGCGATGATGGTACGGATGGCGGGTCCAGCGATGGCGACTCCGGTGACGGGTCTGATGATGGG
>CAYQMQ010000111.1:0-7041 GCA_964418395.1 uncultured Actinomycetota bacterium | reverse complement strand
GTGAGCGGGGAGAGCTGGGCTCCGGCCGACGGCATCGTCGGCGACGACGGCGTCCACCTGTTCCCGCGGGCCCACCCCGGCGCCGTCGTGGTCGGCTGCGACCCCGCCCTCGGCCTGGCCGAACGGCTGCTGGCGCGCCGGGGCGGCCCCTCGGTGCTGACCGTCTCCGCGTCCACCGCGGTCGCCCTCGACGCCTTGGCCCACGGACGGGCACACGCCGCGGTGGTGCACGGCCCTCCGGGGTGGCTGCCCGACCCGCCGGTGCCCGTCCACCGGTGGGGCCTGGCCCAGTGGCGGGTCGGATTGACCGCCCCGGCCGATCTGGTCGACGGCTGGTGGCGCGACGCGCTGGGCGGCCGCCGACCCGTGGCCCAGCGGGAGCCCGGAGCGGTGGCACAAGCCGCGCTGGGCCGGGCGGTGGTCGAAGCGGGCGGCCAACGGCCAGCCGGCCCCGTGGTCGCCGGGCACATCGAGGCCGCCCGACGAACGCGCAACGACGGGCTCGTGGCCGTGTCGATCGAGCCGGTCGCTCTCGCGGCCGGACTGGCGTTTCACCCGCTGGAATGCCACACGGCCCAGCTGTGGGTGGCGGCCGAATGGACCCACGAACCCGGGATCGTCGCGCTGCAGGAGGAGATCGCCTCCGCGGACTTCCATCGCCAGCTCGCCGCGGTCGGCGGCTACGACCTCGCCGGCTGCGGCGTCGCCGCATGATCGGCTCACAGCGGCGGCGGGCCGGTGGGGCGGCGGTCGTCGCCGCGCTCGTCGCCATGGGCTGTCAGGCCGCGGACGCGCCGGTGTCGGCCGACGAGCCGCTCGTGGTGGCGGCGTCGGCCAACCTGCGCCCCGCCTTCGAAGAGCTCGGGGAGGGCTTCGAGGCCGAGACCGGCGAGCCCGTCGTCTTCTCCTTCGGCTCCTCCGGCCAGCTTGCCCAGCAGATCGTCGAGGGCGCGCCCATGGACGTCTACGCCGCGGCCAACGCCGACTTCGTCGACCGCGTGCTGGCCGCGGGCCGCGGCGATCCCGACACCCGCACGACGTATGCGGTCGGGCGGCTGGCGATCTGGGCCCCCGGTGACGCCTGGGGCGGATGGGACACGGTGGAGGCGGTCGCTACCGACCCGGGCGTCGACAGCGTGGCGATCGCCAACCCCGAGCACGCCCCCTACGGCGCCGCCGCCCGACAGGCGCTCGAGGCCGCGGGCGTGTGGGCGGAGGTCAAGCCGGAGGCGGTCTACGCCGCCAACATCGCCGACGCCCAACGGATGGCCGCCACCCGCGACGTCGACGTCGGTCTCGTCGCGCTCTCCCTCGTGATCGCCGAGGAAGGCGACGACGGGGACTGGACGCTGGTGCCCGACGAGCTGCACGAGCCGTTGCGGCAGGATCTCGTGGTCACCGCCGACGAGCCGGCCCGACAGGCGGTCGCAGCGCAGTTCGCCGCCCACGTCACGAGCCCATCGGGGCGGGCGGTTTTGGAGCGGTACGGGTTCGAGGTCGGCGACGCCGTCGAGGCGCCAGGGGACTGAGGCCAAGTGGACTGGTTCCCGCTGTGGCTGTCGTTGCGCGTGGCGGTGCTGGCAACCGCGGTGACCGCGGTGCTGGGCATCCTGGGTGCGTACGCCTTGGCGCGCTGGCGCTTCCCCGGCCGCGGCCTGCTCGAGGCCGTGGCGAGCCTGCCGATCGTGCTGCCGCCCACGGTCCTGGGCTACTACCTGCTGGTGGCGATCGGCCGCGACTCCCCGATCGGCCGGGCCTGGGAGGCGCTCACCGGCGGCCCGCTGGTGTTCACCTGGCACGCCGCGGTCATCGCCGCCATCATCACCAGCCTCCCGTTCTGCCTGCGCCCCGCCCGCTCGGCCATCGCCGCCGTCGACTCGCGCTACGAGGAGGCGGCCCGGATGGCGGGGCTGGCCGAATGGCGGGTGGCCGCCCAGGTGACGCTGCCGCTGGCCTTCCGCGGGCTGGTCGCGGGGGTCACGCTGGCCTTCGCCCGGGCCCTGGGGGATTTCGGCACCACCGTGATGGTGGCCGGCAACGTGCCCGGACGGACCCAGACCATGCCGATCGCGGTCTACGACCGGGTGCAGGCGTTCGACTACACCTCCGCCGGGGTGCTGGCGCTGGTGCTGGCCGGGGTCGCCGTCGTCGTGCTCGTGGCCGTGCGCCGGCTGGAGCGGAGCGCGGTGTGAGCCTCGCCGTCGACGTGCACCACAGCGTGGGGTCCTTCTCCCTCGCTGCCGATTTCCGGGTTCCCGGCGATCTGGCGGTGCTCTTCGGCCCCTCGGGGGCGGGCAAGTCGCTGACCCTGCGCATCATCGCCGGGCTGGAGCGACCGGCGGCGGGGCGGGTGGAGCTGGGCGGCGAGGTGCTGGCCGACACGGCCGCCGGCGTGCACGTGCCGCCGCAGCAGCGGCGCATCGGCATGGTCTTTCAGCAGCCCCTCCTGCTGCCGCACCGCACCGCGCTGCGCAACGTCGGCCTCGCTGCCCGCGGCACCAGCCGCTCGGAGCGCCGGCGCGTCGCGGCGGGGTGGCTGGCGCGCGTGGGCGCCGCCGAGCTCGCCCATCGCAAGCCAGCCCAGCTGTCGGGGGGCCAGCAGCAGCGCGTCGCGTTGGCCCGTGCGCTGGCCGGCGCTCCCCAGCTGCTGTTGCTCGACGAGCCGTTCAGCGCCCTCGACCATCCGGTGCGGCGCCGCCTGCGCCAGCTGGTGCGCGAGCTCGTCCACGCCGAGCAGGTGCCGGCCGTCTTCGTCACCCACGACCGCGAAGAGCTCGCCGTCCTCGCCGACCGCGTGGTGCTCGCCGACCCCGGCTCGATCACGCGGGTGGTCGACCCGTCAGAAGCCGCCGCGATCGTCGGCGACCCGCCCGCTGGGGACGAGTGGATCGGCCGCTAGGTGGCCTCGGCGCGGCCCGCACCGTCGGCGACCAGCTCGCGCTCGACCATCTCGTCCGGCTCGTTCGAGGAGTCGCCCGAGGAGGTGGTGGCCTGCTTCCCCTCGGTGGGGGGAGGTAGCCCGTTGGGCAGCAGAGACCGGATGCGCGAACGGCGGTCCTCGTCGCCGCTGGGGGTACGGACCATCTGGCCCACGGCGGCCCCCTGCAGCCGCTTGTAAACCGCTTGGCGGGTGATCCCCAAGGCTTCCGCGACGGCGGCGCGACCGTACTCGGCGCAGGCGGCGACGAGCGCCCGGTTGCGGTCGGCGGTGATGCTGGCGATCAGCCGTTCGCCCGCAAGCATTCGCTCCACTGGATCGGCCGCGAACTGCAACGTGTCCAGGTCGTCACGCTGCACGTTGCGGCGTGCCTGTCGTGTAAAGGACACGGTCAGTAATCTCCTTTGCCGGCAACATCTATGTCGTAAACATATATCACCATCAGATGCCTCGCTGCATGGCCGGCTTGGCGACCCCGGCTGCTTGAAGCCCGGGCCAACCGGAGGCTTACCCGGCGGTGGCGGTGCCACACATGCTCGAACGGCTGTCCGGGCGAGGTGGCGCTATCCGCCGATGTAGGACATCTCGACCTTCTGCCGCTGGCCGGTCTCGACGGTGCGCAGCTCCGAATAGCGGTCGGTGCGCGCGGCCCAGGTGCCGCCGATCGACGCTTCAAGCTCCGCATCGTCGGCGCCGTCGCGGAGCAGGGCCCGCAGATCCTGGCCCTGACCGGCGAACAGGCAGGTGAACAGCTCCCCCTGGGCCGACAGGCGGGCCCGGGTGCAGGTGCCGCAGAACGGCTGGGTGACCGAGGCGATGACGCCGACCTCGCCGGCGCCGTCGAGGTAGCGATAGCGTTCGGCGACCTCGCCGGTGTAGTTGGGCTCGACCGGCTCGATCGGCCACCGCGCGTGGATGCGGTCGACGATCTCGCGGGCGGGCACCACGTCGTCCAGCTTCCAGCCGTTGGTGGTGCCCACGTCCATGTACTCGATGAAGCGCGGGATGTAGCCGTGCTCGCGGCCGAAGGCCGCCAGGTCCTCGATGCCGTCGTCGGTCACCCCGCGCTGGATGACGGCGTTGAGCTTGATCGGGGTGAGGCCGGCCTCGTGCGCGGCCCTCACTCCCTCCAGGACGCGTTGCAAGGGCACGTCGACGTCGCTGACCTGTCGGAAGGTCGCGTCGTCCACGGTGTCCAGGCTGACGGTGACGCGGCCCAGCCCCGCCTCGCGCAGGGCCTCGGCCTTGTGGGGCAGCAACGAGCCGTTGGTGGTCATGCTGAGGTCGTCGATCCCGTCGACCTCGGCCAGCATCCCCACCAGCTCCTCGACGTCCCGGCGCAGCAGCGGCTCGCCTCCGGTCAACCGCACCTTGCGGACGCCGAGCCGAGCGAAGACCCGCGCCAGGCGGGTGATCTCCTCGAAGCTCAACAGCTCTTCGCGTGGCAGGAACGCATGGCCCGGGCCGAAGATCTCCCGGGGCATGCAGTAGGTGCAACGGAAGTTGCAGCGGTCGGTGATCGAGATGCGCAGGTCACGCAGGGCCCGCCCGAACTGATCCGTTGCCCCCATGAGCGCGCTCCTCCTACGGTGAACCCCTAGTTTACAAGCCGCGTCCAACGTCCTCAGCCCCCGCCAACGGCGCCACAGCGACGGGTGTGGGCGCCGGATCGGCGGCGGACGTCCCTGCTAACGTAAACCTTGCGTTGACGACCTTGCGGTTCAGCCCGAGCGTATCGCGGCGCAGGCTGTTGTCCCGGGTGGGGAGCCGGGATGTTGGGCATCGTCCGGGTGGGCACTAGGCTCGCCGAAACACCGTCAGTCTCGTTCAGCGAAAGGAGGTCGCTCATGGCCAGAATCGTCCTGGCGCGCCGCGAGAACTCCATGATCGGCTGGCGCTGGACCGGCAACGAACCCGCCGGGCTCAACGACTTGGAGGCCGCCCTCCAGTTCGGCGCGTACTGGGACGGCGACGAGCTGGTCCACGACGACGTGGAGGCCCTCCAGTGGCAGGTGGAGCACTACAACAGCGACGACTTCATGCAGGACAACGACTGACGCGGGCTCAGACCCGCTCGCCGAAGGCCTCGCAGTCGGCGTTGTCGCACACGAAGTCGTGGTCGACCCCCACCGCCGACCCCGGCAGCGCCGTCACCCCGCACGCGGGACAGATCGGCGCCCGGCGCTCCTGACGGGCCGCGCGGTCCTCGTGGGGCTCGTCCATCACCGGCTCACGCGCCCTGCTTGGCGTGCTTGGCGCGGCGGCCGCGGACGGAGGCATCCAGCTCGACCTTGCGCAGCCGCACGATGCTGGGGGTCACCTCGACGGCCTCGTCGACCCGGCAGAACTCCAGCGCCTGCTCCAGGCTCATGGTGGTGGCCGGCGCGAGGCGCACCAGATCGTCGGAGCCCGCCGCGCGGTGGTTGGTCAGCTTCTTCTCCTTGGCGGGGTTGACGTCGATGTCGTCCGGGCGGGAGTTCTCGCCCACGATCATGCCCTCGTAGACCTCCGCCCCGGGGCTGATGAACAGCCGGCCGCGTTCTTGCAGGGTGAACAGCGCAAAGGCCGTGGCCGTCCCGCTCCGGTCGGCGACGAGGCTGCCGGTGTTGCGGGTGCTCAGCTCGCCGTGCCACGGCTCGTAGGTCTCGAAGACGTGGTGGATCAAGCCGGTGCCGCGCGTCTCGGTGAGGAACTCGGTGCGAAAGCCGATCAGCCCGCGGGCGGGCACGAGGTGCTCCATGCGCGCCCACCCGTTGCCGTGGTTGATCATCTGCTCCATGCGGCCCTTGCGGACGGCGAGCAGCTGGGTGACCACGCCGAGGTAGTCCTCGGGCACGTCGACCGACACGCGCTCCACCGGCTCGTAGACGTGGCCGTCCACCTCGCGGGTGACCACCTGGGGCTTGCCCACGGTGAGCTCGTAGCCCTCGCGTCGCATCGTCTCGACCAGCACCGCCAGGGCCAGCTCGCCGCGGCCCTGCACCTCCCACACGTCGGGGCGGTCGGAGGGGTGCACGCGCAGCGACACGTTGCCCACCAGCTCCTCGTCCAGGCGGGACTTGAGCAGCCGGGCGGTGAGCTTGTCGCCGTCGGTGCCGGCCAGGGGAGAGGTGTTGGTGCCGATCGTCATCGACAGGCTCGGCTCGTCCACGGTCAGCCCGGGCAGCGCCACGGGATGGTCCGGGTCGGCGAGCGTCTCGCCGATGGTGACCTCGTCCAGGCCGGCGATGGCGATGATCTCGCCCGGGCCCGCCTCGTCGGCGTCGACCCGGTCGAGCGCCTCGGTGACGTACAGCTCGGTGACCTTGACCCGCTCGACGCTGCCGTCGCGGCGGCACCACGCCACCTGCTGGCCCCGGTGCAGCGTGCCCTGGTGGATGCGGCACAGCGCGATCCGGCCCACGTAGCGCGACGCGTCGAGGTTGGTCACCAGCGCCTGCAGCGGGGCGCCCTCGTCGTAGGTGGGCGCGGGCACGTGCTCCAGCAGCGTGGCAAACAGCGGCTCGAGGTCCGTGCCGCGCTCGCTCGGGTCCAGGCTGGCCTGCCCGTCGCGGGCCACGCAGTAGACCACGGGGAAGTCGATCTGCCACTCGCCGGCGTCGAGGTCGAACAGCATCTCGTAGACCTCGTCGACCACCTCGGCGACCCGCGCGTCGGGCCGGTCGACCTTGTTGATCACCAGCACCATCGGCAGGTCGGCGGCCAGGGCCTTGCGCAGCACGAAGCGGGTCTGGGGCAGCGGGCCCTCGGAGGCGTCCACCAGCAGCACCACGCCGTCGACCATCGACAGCCCCCGCTCGACCTCCCCGCCGAAGTCGGCGTGGCCCGGCGTGTCGACCACGTTGATCTTGACGTCGCCGTGCTGCACCGCGGTGTTCTTGGCCAGGATCGTGATGCCCTTCTCCCGCTCCAGGTCGGTGGAGTCCATCACGCGCTCGGCGACGTCCTGGTTGGCCCGGAACGCGCCGGACTGCCACAGCATGGCGTCCACCAGGGTGGTCTTGCCGTGGTCGACGTGGGACACGATGGCCACGTTTCGGATGTCGGACCGTGTCGGCATGATCGAACTCGAGCCTCGCAGCGGGGGAGCGGCCGCGATCGCG
>CAYQMQ010000110.1:0-7068 GCA_964418395.1 uncultured Actinomycetota bacterium | reverse complement strand
GACGGGGGCCAGAGCTGGAACGAGCCCATCGACATCGTCGAGAACGCCTCCGGTGCGGACGTCTATGGGGCGCTGCACCACGAGATGGTGGCCACCCCCGATGGGGAGCTGTACAGCTTCACCCGGTCGTGGCCGGCCCCGGACTCCGACAGCGGCGTGCGGTTGCTGATGATGCAGTCGAGCGACAGCGGACAGAGCTGGGAGATCACCCCGTTCCTCGAGGACGTCGAGAACTTCCGGGCGCCGGTCGCCGCGGTCGACCCGCGGAACGGCGACCTCTACGTCGTCTACTCCGGCACCGGCGACGAGGAGACGGCCGAAGGCGAGGCACCCGCCCCCCACGAGATCTTCTTCTCGGCGTCCCGGGACGGCGGGCAGACCTGGAGCGATCCGGTGCAGCTCACCCGGGCGCCGGACCCCGCCGAGAGTCTGGCGGTGAACATCTCGGTGGCGCCGAACGGCCGCATCGACGTGGCTTGGCACGATTTCCGCAACGACCCGTTCGGGCCGGGGCAGGTCGAAAGCTTCTTCCGTGGCGAGCGCTACTGGGACGTGTACTACGCCTACTCCACCGACGGGGGCCAGACCTGGTCGGACAACCTCCGAGTGACCGAGACGTTCATCGACGGCGGCCAGGGAGCCACGTACAACAACAAGGACGTCCGTGGGCCCACGGGGCTCGCCTCCACCAACGACGGCGCCTACATCGCCTGGCCCGACACACGCCCCAGCAGCAACGAGGCCGAAGCCGAGGACGTCTACCTTTCCCGCGTCCGGTTCACCGGCGGCGACGCAGCCGCTCTCAGCGGCGCGGCCAGCGACGCCGACGGCTCGCCATGGCTGTGGGGGCTGCTCGGCGCCGGAGCGGCGCTCGCGGTTGGCGGCCTGCTCTTGCTCCTCGGGGTCCGTCACGCCCGTCCACAGCCGAGCGTCGCAACCGAGACGTAGGCCGGGCCGTCGTCCCCGCCGGTGACGGCGGGGACGGCGCATCTGTCCTACGTGTTGCCGCCACGTGTTTGTGTGCGTGGCCTACGCATCACACTCCCGGCCATGACGCTTCCGCTGCTGTTGGCGTTGGTGGGCGGTCTCGCCGTGATCCTGGGGTTGGTGTCACGGCCGCTGCGCGACGTGCCCCTCACCGAGCCGTTTCTGGCTCTGGTGCTGGGCGTGGTGATCGGGCCGGCCGTGCTGGGGCTGGTGTCGCTGGACACGGCCACCGGCGAGGAGGCCCTGCGGCTCAGCGCCGAGTTCGCCGTGGCCGTGGCCGTGATGGCCGCGGCGCTGCGCTTCTCGGCCGGCGAGGTCCGCGGCCAGACCGGCGGGGTGGTGTTGCTGCTGGTTGCCGGCATGCTCGGCATGGCGGCGCTGTCGTCGGGGATCGCCGCGCTGACGTTGGGCTTGACGCCTGCCGCGGCGCTGCTGCTGGGCGCCATCGTCACCCCCACCGACCCGGTTCTGGCCGCCAACGTGGTCGAGGGCGAGCCGGCCGAACAGCAGCTACCCCAGCGGCTTCGCCTGTTGCTGTCGCTGGAGTCCGGCGCCAACGACGGGCTGGCCGCCCCGATGGTGGCGCTGGCAGCCGCCGGCACGGCCGCGCTGCCTGGTGAAGCGGGTGACGTGGTCCTGAGCCTGGCGGTCTCGGTGGTGATCGGCTGTGCGGCCGGGTGGCTGACCGGCTGGGGCGTGGTGTGGTCAGAGCAGCACCGCGACCTCGAGCAGTCGGCGTTTCTGGCGCTGACCCTGGCGCTGACCGTGGCGGTGCTGGGGGCGGCGACCGTGGCCGGCGGCAACGGCGTGCTGGCGGTGTTCGTGGCCGGTTTGGGCTACCGCACCCGGATCGACCAGGCCGACCGGGTCTCCGAGTGGGAAGTCCAAGAGGCGATCAACCGCTATCTGGTGCTGCCGGTGTTCGTGGTGCTGGGCATCGTCGCTCCGTGGTCGGAGTGGGCCGCGCTCGGCGGCGCCGGGATCGCCTTCGCGGTCGCGGTGCTGGTACTGCGGCGGCTCCCGCTGCTGTTGGCGCTGGCCCGCCCCCTGCGGCTGCGGACCGCCGAGGCCACGTTCCTGGGTTGGTTCGGCCCCGTGGGGGTGGCCGCGCTGCTGTATCTGGCCGAGCGGCGCGTCGCCGGCGACATCGGCGACACGATGTGGGCGGCCGGCACGTTGGTGGTGGCGGCCAGCACCGTGGCCCACGGCATCACCGCCGCCCCCGGCCGCTGGTGGCTGGTGCGCCGTCTCGACGCTCGCCGCGGAACGGAAGCACGCTCGGCGGGGTGATGCCGCTGAGGGGGACGCTCCATGCGAGACTGGCCGACATGACCGATATCGACGTTCAACCCACCGACTCCCCGGACACGTTCGACGTCACCGTCACCGACGGCGATCAGCGAACGCAGCACCGCGTCACCGTCCCCGACCGGGCGGCTGCGGGCCTGCCCGAGGACGCCGACACCGACCGGCTGGTGCGCTCCTCGTTCGTCTTCCTGCTCGAGCGCGAGCCCGCGAAGGCGATCCTGCCCGAGTTCTCCCTCGACGTGATCACCCGCTACTTCCCCGAGTACCCCGACGAGATGCGCCAGCGACTCGGCTGACGGCAGGCCGGCTCACGGCAACCGCTCCAGCAGATCGGCTTGCCACGCCGACGGGGACTGCCGGGCATCCAGCCGAAAGTCGGCTCCCGCCGGCGCATCACTGTCGGTGACAGCGCCCACCGGCACGTGGCGGCCGCACGCTTCGGCGCGGAACTCCAGCAGGAACCGGCGCCCCGCCTCCGTGGACGCCTCGACGATGACGAGGTGGGGCACGACGGCCGCGCACGTCGCCACGGCTTCATCCAACCCTTCGGCCTCCACACGGCACTTCGGCATCGCGGCGCGCAGCTCGTCGATGGCTTCGTCGCTGAGGCCCACCGCGAGAACGACGGGTGTGGGAAAGCTGTCCTGCAGGCTCGCGGCGAACTCGGCGCTGAGGTCACCGGCCGCGGGGTGGTCCCAGACGCTGGGCGCTCCACGGTCCAGCCCGCCCAGGCCGGCGCTCGACGAGGTGTCGGCCGTCGACAGGTCGTTGGCGAACGGTTGTTGCAGCGTCGGCGCGTCCGGTGCTGCCCGCTGGGCGAGTGCCGCCTCGCCGCGCTCGGCGTGGGCGGCCCACAACGTCCACGCCACACCGGTCACGGTCAGCTCGGCGTAGGTGACAGCCTGGATCAGCGGATGGTCGCCCGGGATCTGGCGCAGCCCGCGGTGGCGCAACACGTCGGGCAGGCGCTTGAGCGCGACGGTCGGGACCGGTGGCGGCTCGTCCCGCACGATGAAGGCGTCATCCTCGAGCCGGAAAGCGGCCTGCCACCAGCCGTCGAGAGACAGCACGTCGCCGTGCACCGAGATCTTGTCGGCGATGGCGGAGCGCGCCCCGTTGACGAACGCGTCGACGAGCTCTACGTCGTCCATCAGCTTCTCCGACCTCGGTGCCTGGCCTGCGGGCAGGATACTGGACGATTCGGGCTGAGGACGGTCGGGCTCAGGTCGGATCGATCTGTCGGGCCGGGCTGGGGCGCGGCCGCTCTCTAGTTCTCGCCGTCGACCAGCGCCCGCAGCTCATCCTCGGCGTCCCGGCTGATCGCCGCCGCCCCACCGGCCAGCACCAGCTGCTCGATCGCATCGGCGCGCTCGCCGATCGCGGTTCGCGTGGGCGGCGACCGGTCGAGGTCGCCGCCGTCGATCAGGGCCAACAGCCCCCCGCTGGAGCCGGCCGCCGCCCCGGCGACGAGCGCATCGGCGAAGTCGGTGCCGGTCGCCACCCAGGTGGCCGCCGGGTCGGCGCCGGCCTCCTCGGCGGCTGCCATCACGCGCGCCGACGTCGCATAGCGATCGGTGCCCGCCAGTCGCCGAACTTCGCCAACGCGGGCGGCCACCGCCTGCTCCACCTGCGGCGACAGCGCAGCGGTGCCCCCGACCAACGTGGCCGTCTCGGCTCCCTCCACCGCCGCGGCGGTCGAGCCCGGCAGGCGGTCGCGGGTGGCCAGCAGCACCGGGCGCGCGTCGACCGACCCCAGCGCCCCGGCCGAGAGCGCGTCGGGCCAGGCCTGGGAGGGGTCGGCGGCGGCGCCGCGGGCCACCAGCACCCGCTCGCCGCCCATGGCCTCGGCGATCGCGGCTGCCGTAGCGAAGCGGTCGGCGCCGGCCAGGCGCTCCACGTCCCACCCCTGATCCCGGACGTCGCCGGCCACCTGCGGCGACAGCGCCGACTCGCCGCCCAACAGCACCACCTCGTCGACGCCCAGCCGGTTGAGCTCGTGCCGGGCGGCGGACGACAGCCCGTCGCCGTGGGTCAGCAACAGCGGCCCGCCACGGTCGGCGGCCAGCGGCCCGCCGGCCAGCGCGTCGGCGAAGTCGTCGGCGCGGGCCAGCACCGCCGTGTCGGCGCTGCCGAACGTCTGCCGGGAGGCGACCGCCGCGGTCGCCACGCGATCGGGGCCGGCAGCCCGGCGGACCGTCTCGCTCGCCGGGTCGAGCGCGGTGTCGACGGCCGCCGCGGCGTCGACAATGCCGTGGCCGTAGGTGGGCGTGAACACCCCCGTGCCCAGCCCGGGCGTCCGGGCGGTGCCCTGCAGCACCGACACGATCTCGGAGGCGGACCGCCCCTGGCTGGCCAGCAGCGCAGCGGCCCCGGACACGTGCGGCGCCGCCATCGACGTCCCCGCGATCGCCGCGTGCGACGGCGTGACCTCTTCGTCCCGGCACGGGCCCGGCTCGCCGCGCGGCCAGGCGCTGAGCACCTCCTGGCCGCAGGCCGTGCCGCCGGTGTCGGCGCCGCCGGGCGCGGCGACCGCCGACAGCCCCAGGTCGAGCGCCAGGTTGCTGTAGGCGGCCGGCGCCTCGGCCCGGTCGGTGGCGACCACGCACATCGCGCCCGAAGCGAACGCCGGCTCGGCGCAGGGGCCCACCAGCTCGTTCCCGGCGGCCACGATCACCACCGCGCCCGCCTCGCTGGCCTCGGCGATCGCGTCGTCGAGCGGGGCCAACCCTCCGCTCAACCCGGTGAGCTGCCCCAGGCCGGGCACCAGCCCGAGGCTCAGGTTGATGACATCGGCGCCGCGGGCCGAGGCGGCGCGCACACCGGCGGCCACCTCGTCGACGGTGCCGCCGAACTCGCTGGAGAGCGCCTTGATCGGCAGGATCCGCGCCGACGGCGCCACGCCGGCCACGCCGTCCGCGGCGGTGCCCGCAGCCAGCCCGGCCACGTGCGTGCCGTGACCCGCCAGCGCCCCCAGCTGCTCCTCGCCGTCGCGCCAGTCGCCGTTGCCGCAGCCCCCGGGCTCGTCGGGGCAGCCGAACACCGTGACCCCCTCGACCAGGTTGGGGGCCAGATCGGGATGGCCGAGGTCAACGCCGGTGTCGACCACCGCGATCGTCGCCCCCGATCCGGTAGACCGGGTCCAGGCCGAGGGCGCTCGCACCTGGTCGAGGCTCCACTGGCGGCGTTGCAGCTCGCTGTGCTCCGTGGCGTGGGCCGGCGCCGCCGGCCCGGCCACCACCGTCAGCGCGAGGGCGAGCGTGACAACCAGCGTGGCGGCGAGGAGCTCAGAGCAAGGGCGCACGCAGCTCATCATGCCACAGGGTTCGCCGTCGCCGCGCCCGGCTCCTTCCCGGGGCAGTTCGTTCAGGTTGACGATTCGGAGGGCGTGCGGCTGGTCTACGGTCAGAGACGAGCCGGCCCCGAACAGCCCGACGATCCCGGGCGCGTGCCGACTCCCCGAGGGGAACAGCCCCCGGGGCCGCGGATCAGGCCACCACAGGCGGACAGATGAGCGCGATCACTCCCGTGCGGGTGCAACTGGGACCGTATGCCGCCCTGGCGTACCGCTTCGAGGTCAGGGTCGACGACCCCATGTTGGCCGGCCACGTCGAGGATATGCTCAGCGGCCTACGTGACGACGAGCCCCGCGCAGCGGACCGCTCGTATCGGATCGTCGGCGCGGGTGGCCACTACGGGCTGTCCCAGGAGCAGCACGTGCTCGTCCGGTCCGGTTCGGCTGCCCGCACCCTCGCCACGTTGATGTGGCACGTGAACCAGCAGGCGGTGGCGAGCGCCGCGGCTGACCACGTCGTCGTCCACGCCGCCGCTGCGGTCCGGGATCACCGGTCGCTGCTCCTTCCCGCCCCGATGGAGTCGGGCAAGACCACGCTCGTGACGGGGCTGGTGGCCCGCGGGTGGGGCTATCTCACCGACGAGGCCGCCGCCATCGCCATCGACAGCGGGCTGGTGCGCTACTACGGGAAGCCGCTCTCGCTCGACCCCGGCATCCACCGCCTGTTTCCCGCGCTGTGCCCGGCAGCGAGCCCGGCGTCGTCGTTGCGGACCGGCCAGTGGCAGGTGCCGGCGTCGGCCATCCGGCGCGACGCCGTCGCGGAACCGGCGCCGGTGGGCGCGGTGGTCTTTCCGCGGTACGTGCCCGCCGCCCGCACCGAGCTGCGGCCCGTGTCGCGAGGCGAGGCCTTAGCGCGGCTCGCTGACTGCGCCTTCACGTGGTCACCGCCGTACGCCCCGCGATGGCGACGGTTGGCCGACTCCCTGCGCGCCAGCCGGTGCGCCGAGCTCACCGTCGGCGACCTCGACACCGCGTGTGCCGCCATCGACGCCTTCTGGGAGCGATCATGACCGACCCTCTCGCACTGGGATCCACCTGCAGGCTGCAACAGCGCGGCGACGTGCTCGCCGAGGAGCTCGACGGTGAGATGGTGCTGCTGGACGAGCGCACCGGGACGGTGCACGTGCTGAACGCCTCCGCGGCGCTGGTGTGGAAGGGTTGTGACCGGCCGGCCGACCTCGGCGAGCTGGCGGGATCGCTGGCCGCGGCGCACGAGGCCGACCCCACGACCGTCGAACGGGACGTCCTGGCGCTGGGTCGGCAGCTGCTGGCCATGGGCCTCGTGCAGCTGTGCGACCCTCCGGCCCGGCAGGGCGCCGTCGACGCGTAGGATCGGGGCTCGCGGGGCCATGTTGGCCCGCGTCGCAGTCGCCCAGCGAGGAGGCCATGGCCGAGCCGGTCCGCACCCACGTCGACGAGCG
>CAYQMQ010000109.1:0-7113 GCA_964418395.1 uncultured Actinomycetota bacterium | reverse complement strand
AGCTGCGCTCGGCGGAGGCCGCCGAGATCATCGCGCAGGCGTTCAACATGTTGGCCACCGGGGCGCAGGTGAAGATGGGCCGGCCCGACGCGCGCGTGCTCATCGACGCTCTCGCCGGCGTGGTCGATAACACCGGGGAGCAGCTGCCCGAGGAAGTCGGCAACCAGATGCGCGAGAGCGTCGGCCAGCTGCAGACCGCCCAGGTGCAAGCCGAGCAGGAAGCCAGCGGCCAGGCCGCCTCGGGCGGCGAAGGCGAGGCCGGCGGCCAGGCTGCGGGCGCCTCCCAGGGTGGCCAGAGCGGCCAGAGCACCGAGAGCGGCCAGCGCATGACCGACCGGCTGTGGGTGCCGGGCAAGGGCACCGGAAGCTGACCCACCCGCCGGTCGCCGCACCGCGGGCGCGAGCCGGTCGCGGTAGGGTTGGACGTCGGTCGGTCGCCGTGCGGGGCCCGGTGAGGCACGTACCGCGCCGCCACCGGCCACACCGTCCCGACAGGGGTTTCACATGCCCAAGCAGAAGAACCACAAAGGCGCCAGCGAGCGGTTCCGGGTGACCCGCAACGGCAAGGTGATGCACCGCCGGCAGAACCGCAACCACCTGCTGGAGACCAAGGGCGCGCGACGCAAGCGCCGCCTCGCCCGCGACGGGCAGCTCACCGGAGCCGATGCCAAGCAGGTCAAGCGGCTCATGGGTCGTCGATAGCCCACCCGGCCCACCCACTGCCGCGTCCAGAGAGGAAGGGACGTCCATGGCTCGCGTCAAGCGCAGCGTCGCCAGCCGAGCACACCGCAAGGACGTGCTCCATCGCGCCCGCGGCTTCCGCGGTGCGCGCAGCCGCCGATTCCGGATCGCCAACGAATCGGTCATGCACGCGCTGCGCTACAGCTACCGCGACCGGCGGCAGCGCAAGCGCGATTTCCGGCGGCTGTGGATCCAGCGGATCAACGCCGCCGTGCGCCGCGAAGGGCTGAGCTACAGCCGCTTCATCCACGGGCTCAAACGCGCCGGCGTCGAGGTCGACCGCAAGAACCTCGCCGACCTGGCCGTGCGTGACCCCCAGTCATTCCGCGGCCTCGTGTCCATCGCCAAAGAGCAGCTCTAGACCACTTTCCACCCGGGGGAGAAACGGCCCGCCGTGGTCGATCTGACCAGCGTCCGCAATCCGGCCGTCAAAGAGCTTCGACGGCTGGCGCGCTCGCGTCGTCGTGGCGATGAGCGGCTGCTGGTCGAAGCCCCCGGTCCGGTGGCGGCGGCGGTGGCCACCGGAGCGTGCGCCCAGCTGTACGTCACCGACGAGGCCGCCCGGGCTCATCCCGACCTGGTGTCGGCCGCCCGCACGGCGGACGTTCAGGTCCGCACCGTCACCCCGGCGGTGCTGGAGGCGATGGCCGCCACCCGCAGCCCCCAGGGCGTCGTCGGGGTGGCCCGCTGGCCGCTGCCGAGCGTCGCGGCTGCGCTGAGCCGGGCCACGTTGGCGGTGATCGCGGTCGGCTGCGCTGACCCCGGCAACCTGGGCACGCTGGTGCGCACCGCTGACGCGGCCGGGGCCGACGCCGTCGTCGTGGTGGGCGGCGCCGACCCGCGTAGCCCCAAAGCCGTGCGCTCGTCGGCTGGCAGCGTGTTCCACCTGCCGGTGGCGGACGGGGACTGGGACGCCGTCACGGCAGCCGCCCGCGACGCCGGCTTGCCGCTGGTGGCCGCTGACGCTCGCGGCCCGCTTGTTCACTACCGGCGCGACTGGCTGTCGCCGGCCGCAGTGGTGCTCGGCAGCGAGGCCCACGGCCTGCCCGGCGAGGTGGCGGCCGCCTGCGACGAGGCCGTGTGCGTTCCGCTGGCCGGGCACGCGGAATCGCTCAACGTCGCCGTCGCCGGGGCGGTGGTGCTGTACGAGGCGGCGCGCCAACGCGCCGTGGCCGGTGCTGACCTGGTGGAGACCGTGACGTGACCAACTCGGATGGCACCGTCTGGCAGGCGCTTGACGCGCTGCCCGATCCTGCTGCGGTCGTGGCCGCCGACGGGGCCGTGATTCACGTCACCCCGCTGCTGGGGCGTCTTCGCGGCCAGGCTCCGGAGGAGATGGTGGGCGCCTCCGCCGACGAGGCCGTGCCGTTGCTGGACGAGTCCGGCCGGGACTGGTGGGAGTGCCGCCGGCCGCTCGCTTCGAGGTCGCTGACCCAGCGCATCCCCGAGACCGAGCTGACCCTGATCGACGTGGCCGGGCGGCACCGCCCCGTGCTGTTGACCGCCACGTTCATGGACGGCAGCGACGAGGACGGCGCGCTGGTGATCGTCCTGCGCCGCGGAGAGCGGCGCCAGCGCCTGGACGCCGCCCGCAGCGAGCTCGTCTCGACCGTGAGCCACGAGCTGCGCAGCCCGCTGACCAGCGTCAAGGGCTTCGTCAAGACGCTGTTGGCGAAATGGGACCGCTTCACCGACGAACAAAAACAGCAGATGCTCGCCACCGTCGATGCCGACGCCGACCGCGTGACGCGCCTGCTCGGAGAGCTTCTCGACGTCAGCCGCATCGATGCCGGCCGGCTGCCGCTGCGCCGCTCCATGATCGACCTGGCCGAGGTCGCCGAGCAGGTGGCCACGCGGGTGGCGCCCTCGGATCCCCACGGCCGCCTCACCGTCGAGCTGCCCGACGAGCTGCCACGCTTCTACGCCGACGACGACCGGCTCCAGCAGGTGCTGACCAACCTGATCGAGAACGCCCTGACCCACGGCGCCGGCTCGGTGACGGTGACCGCCGAGCTCGACGACGACGTCGCCACCGTCTCCGTCGCCGACGAGGGGCCGGGCATCGACGAATCCCACCTGCCCCAGCTGTTCACGAAGTTCTACCGGCCGACCGAGCGGCGCACCGGCACCGGTCTGGGCCTGTACATCTGCCGCGGGATCGTCGAGGCCCACGGCGGCACGGTCTGGGCCGAGACGGCGCCGTCCGGCGGGGCCTGCTTTCGCTTCACGCTCCCGCGCGGCAGCCCCGAGGCGCTGGAACCCACCTCGTGAGCGAAACCGGCTGACGCCAGCCGCGTCGACTACCCTGCGCTGCGCACCGTCACCCGCGACGCGAGCCAGGCAGCGATGACCGACCCACCCACTGAGGCTCCGCCCACCATCTCCGACGTGGACCACGCGCGCGAGGAGGCCCTGGCGGCGCTGCGCGCCGCCGTCGACCTCGCCGCGCTGGACGAGGCCAAACGCGTCCATCTCGGCAAGCGCAGCCGGCTGGCGATGTTGCAACGCGGGCTCGGCCAGCTCGACGCCGACGCGCGCCGCGACGTGGGCCGGGTCATCAACGAGGCCCGGGACGCCCTGGCCACCGCCGAAGCGGAGCGCCGCGCCGAGCTCGAAGCCGAGCGCGACCGCGTGCAGCTCGCCCGCGAGGCCGTCGACGTCACCCTGCCGCCGCGCACCCCGCCGCGGGGCGCGCTGCATCCGGCGATCGAGACCACCGAGGCGATGGTCGACGTGTTCTGCGGCCTGGGCTACACGCCGGTGACCGGCCCCGAGGTCGAAAGCGAGTGGTTCAACTTCGAGGCGCTCAACATCCCCGCCGACCATCCCGCCCGCGGGCTGATGGACACCATCTACGTGCGCGGGCTCGGCGCCGAGCCCGGCGACGACCCGCGCCGGCCCGGCATCACGCCGCTGCTGTTGCGCACCCACACGTCGCCGGTCCAGGCGCGCACCCTGCTGGCCCAGGACCCGCCGGTGTACGTGGTGGTGCCCGGGCGCGTGTACCGCAGCGACGTCGCCGACGCCACCCACCTGCCGGCGTTCTTCCAGATCGAGGGGCTGGCGATCGACCGCGACCTGTCGTTCGCCGACCTGCGGGGGACGCTGGCCGCCGCGATCCGCGCGCTGCTCGGCTCGGACGTGCCGATCCGCCTGCGCCCGCACCACTTCCCGTTCACCGAACCGTCCTGCGAGGTGGACGCCTACTTCGACGGCGAGTGGATGGAGCTGCTCGGCGCCGGGATGGTGCACCCCAACGTCCTGCGCGCCTGCGGGGTCGACCCCGACGAGTGGCAGGGGTTCGCCTTCGGCATCGGGCCGGAGCGGCTGGCGATGATGCGCCACGGCGTCACCGACATCCGCCAGTTCGTCGAAGGCGACCTGCGCTTTTTGTCCGCCCAGACCACCGTCCCCGCCTAGAGACGAGCCAGGAGAGCTGACGTGCGTGTCCCGCTGGGCTGGCTGCGCGAGCTTGTCGACGTCGGCGGCGCCTCGGCCGACGAGCTCGCCCACATCCTGACCATGGGCGGCCTCGAGGTCGACGAGGTCCTGTGGCCCACCGCCGGCGTCCGCGGTGTCGTCGTGGCCGAGGTGGCCGAGATGGAGCCCGTGGCCGGCAGCGACAAGCTGCACCGGGCGGTCGTCACCGACGGCGCCGACCGCTACGAGGTGATCGCCGGCGCCTCGAACTTCCAGCCCGGCGACCGCGTCCCGCTGGCCCAGCCCGGCGCCGAGCTGCCCACCCCCACCGGAGCACTTCGAGTGGAGCGCCGCCAGATCTTCGGCCACACCTCCAACGGGATGCTGGCCAGCGTCGCCGAGCTCGGTCTCGGCGACGATCATGCCGGCATCTGGGTGTTGGACGCGGACGCGCCGCTCGGCGCCGACCTCACGGAGTGGCTGCAGCTCGACGAGCCCGTGTTCCTGCTGGAGGTCACCCCGGATCGCGGCTATGCCCTGTCGCTGGCCGGCGTCGCCCGCGATGTGGCCGCGCTGACCGGCGCGACGCTGCGCCTGCCCGAGCCGCCGGCGCCACCCGCTGCCGACGCCGGCGTCCCCGTCGACATCGCCGACCCGTCGGCGTGCCCCCGGTTCACCGTCCGCCGCGTGGAGGGGCTGGGGGCTGCCGCCGTGTCGCCCGCCTGGGCCCAGGCCCGCCTGGCCGCGGCCGGGATGCGCCCGATCTCGGCGGTGGTCGACGCCACCAACCTGGCGATGCTCGAGACCGGCCATCCCTGCCACGCCTACGACCTCGACCGGCTCGCCGGCCCGCGGCTCGGGGTGCGCCGCGCCGAACCCGGCGAGCGGCTCGAGACCCTGGACGGCGCCGAGCGCGACTGCGACCCCGACGACCTGCTCGTGGTGGACGACGCCGGCCCGGTCGGCTTCGCCGGGGTCATGGGCGGGGCCCGCACCGAGACGCACGCCGACACCGCGACCGTGGCGTTGGAGACCGCCGCCTTCGCCGCCGCCAGCGTGCTGCGCACCGCCCGGCGCCACCAGCTGCTGACGGAGGCGTCGATGCGGTTCGAGAAGACCGTGCCGCCGCAGACGGTCGGGCACGGGGCCGACCGCGCCGCCCAGCTCATCGCCGACTTCGCCGGCGGCACCGTGGCCGGGGCTCACGACGCCTACCCGGCCCCGCCCGAGCCGGTCCGCATCCGTCTCGATCCCCGCCGGGCCCGCTCGGTGCTGGGCATGGACCTGTCCGACGCGCGGCAACAGCAGCTGCTGGCCACGATCGGCTGCGCGGTGGAGACCGAAGCGGGCGATGGCGGTTACGTCGTGGCCCCGCCCGACTACCGCCCCGACCTGACCATCCCCGCCGACCTCAACGAGGAGCTGGCCCGCCTGCACGGCTACGACCGGGTGCCCGAGCAGGTGCCCTCGGCCGGGCGCGTGGGCCGGCGGCTGCCGGCCGACGCCGCGCTGCGCGCCGCCCGCCGCGCGCTGTCGGGAGCCGGCTGGACCGAGCTGCTGACCCTGCCGTTCGTGGCGCCCGAGGACGTCGACGCGCTGCGCTTGCCCGAGGCCGACCGGCGCCGCGAGCTCGTCGAGCTCGTCAACCCGCTGTCCAAGGAGGAGTCGGCGCTGCGAACCTCCCTGCTGCCCGGGATGCTCAAGGCGGTGCGGCGCAACGTGGCCCGCCAGCTGCGCGACGTCGCCGTGTTCGAGGTGGGCCACGTGTTCCTGGCTCCCACCGCCGACGAGCCCGGCGCGAACCGGGGGCCCGGCGAGTCCGGGTTCTCGCTGCCGGCCGAGCCGCTGCTGGGCGGGCTGGTCGCCTGCGGGCAGTTCCAACCCGACCGGGTCGGTGAGCCGGGCCGCGCCGCCGACGTCTACGACCTGCTCGGCGCCGTGGACGCGGTGCGCAGCGCGCTCGGCCGCCAGGCGTTCGACGCGCGCCCGACTGACGCCGCCCCCTACCATCCCGGGCGGGCGGCGCGGCTGACCCTCGCCGGCGTCGACGTCGGCGTGGTGGGCGAGCTGCACCCCCGCGTCATCGACGCGTTCGATCTGCCGCAGCGGACCCTGGCCGGCGAGCTGCGCCTCGACCGGCTGTGCGCCGACGGCATCCAGCCGCCCGAGCTGCCCACCCCGTCGCCGCTGCCGGCGGTGCGGGTGGATGTGGCCGTGATCGTCGACGAGGGGGTGGCCGCCGCCGATGTGGCCGCCGCGGTGCGTGACGGGGCGGGGGTCCATCTCGCGGACATGGCGTTGTTCGACGAGTACCGCGGCCCGCAGGCCGGCGAGGGGCGCAAGAGCTTGGCGTACCGGCTGCGGCTGGAGTCGAGCGAGCGCCAGCTGACCGACGACGACGCCGCCGAGGTGATCGCCGGCGTCGAGCGGGCCGTCGCCGAGCGAGTCGGGGGCTCCCTGCGCCGATGACGCCGTCAGCCAGCCCCGTGCCGTGAGCCATCCACTCGCCCGTCTCGCCCGGCGGTCGGTGGAGGCGGCGCTGCTGCCCGCCCGCGTCACCGCTGACGTGCTGGCTGTGGCCGAGGGCGCCCAACCCGACGCCGGCTCCGGTCCCGAGAGTCAGGGGCCGTCCCGTGACGACGTCGCCAGCACCGGCGAATGGGTGGGCGAGGCCCGCGCCGAGGCCGAGGCGATCGTCGCCCACGTCGCCGAGCAGGTGACCGAGGCCTGGGACGGCGTCAACGGCGCGGTCGGCGAGGTCGCCGAGCAGCTCGGCGAATGGGTGGAGGACCACACCGCCCCGGTCAGCCACGTCGTCGAGGAGGCCGAGGGCCTGATCGAGGACGGGCTCGGCACGCACCGGCGGATCTGGAGCGACGCCGACGCGGGCGCCGATCCCGACGCGGGCGCCGACCCCGACGCCGTCGAGCACGCCCAGATCGAGGTCCGCGG
>CAYQMQ010000108.1:0-7120 GCA_964418395.1 uncultured Actinomycetota bacterium | reverse complement strand
GTCGGCAGCGACAGCCACGCGATGATCGATCTGTTCGAGGAGGGCCGGGCCATCGAGCTCGACGAGCGGCTCGCCACGCTGACTCGCGGCCACCACACGCCGCAGCAGCTGCTCACGGCGATCACCACCGCCGGGCAGGCACAGCTCGGCTGGGACGCGGGCCTGCGGCCGGGTGCGTTGGCCGACTTCGTGGCCGTCGACCTGCACAGCCCCCGCACCGCCGGAGCGACCGCCGACACCGCCATCGCTCACGCCGTGTTCGCCGCCACCTCCTGTGACATCACCGACGTGGTCGTCGGCGGCGAGCGCGTCATCCGCGGCGGCCGCCACGCGCGTGTGGACGTGGCCGCCGAGCTCGCCGCGGCGCTCGCCGAGGTGGACGAGGCGGCACCGTGAACGCCGGGTCGACCCACAGGCCAACGTCGGGGGCCGGTGGACCCGACACGCTGGTGGTGCACGCCAGCGAGCTGGTCACAGCCTGCACCGCCCCGTCGGGTGCTGTCGGCGGTGACCTGGAACAGTTGGAGGTCATCGCCGACGGCGCCGTGGCGATCGACAGCGGCCGGATCGTCGACGTCGGCCCTACCGCCGAGCTGCGCGCCCGCCACCCTCACGCCGGCGAGGTGCTCGACGCCGCGGAACGCCTGGTCACCCCGGGTTTCGTGGATTGCCACGTCCACCTGGTGCACGGCGGGTCACGCCATCGCGAGTACGACCACAAGATCCGCGGACTCGCCCCGCCACGGGGCCTGCGCACCGGCATTCCCGCCACGATCGCCGCCACCGCGGCTGCCACCGATCAGGAGCTGCGCGAGCGCGCGATGGCGGATCTGGACACGATGCTGGCCCACGGCACCACGACCACGGAAGCCAAGACCGGCTATGGCGGCGGAGCACGCGCCGAGCTGAGATTGTTGGAGCTGACCGCTTCGCTGCGCCATGCGGTGTCGGTGGTGCCCACGTTCCTGGGCGCCCACGCGCTGCCGCCGGAGCGCGCCGATGAGCGTGACGCGTTCGTCGACGAGGTGATCGCGGCCTTGCCGGCCGCCCGCGATCACGCCGGGTTCGTCGACGTCTTCATCGACCCGCTCGGGTTCACCCCCGACGAGAGCGAGCGGCTGTTGGCGGCGGCTGTCGACGCCGGCTTCCGGTTGAAGGCCCACGCCGACCAGACCGCCGACGTCGGCGGGACGGCGCTGGCGGCCCGCTACGGGGCGACGTCGGTGGACCACCTGGACTTTGCCTCCCCCGAGGGCGTGGCCGCGCTGGGGCAGGCGGGATCGGTGGGCGTGTTGCTGCCCGGGGTGGCCCACCATCTGGGCGAGCTCACCCCCGACGTCACGGGCACGGTGGCCAAACCTCACCTGCCCGCCCACGTGCAGCGGCTGGTGGGGGCAGGGGCGCGATTGGCGCTGTCGACCGACTACAACCCCGGCACGTCACCGACCCGCTCCATGCAAACCGTGCTGGAGCTGGCCGTGCGCTTGTTCCGGCTGCCCCCCGCCGCCGCGTGGCACATGGCCACCATCAACGCCGCTCAGGCGCTCGGGCTCGGCCACGAGGTCGGCAGCATCGAGGTGGGAAAAGCCGCCGACCTGGTGATCTGGGAGGTGTCCCATCACGGCATGGTCACCACCCGGTTCGGCACCAACCTCGTCGCCCGCGTGATCAAAGACGGGCGTCTCGTGTCGCCCTGACAGCCTCTGGGCTCGGCTCGTGACGACACGGCCCGTGTGCGTGCAACTCGGCCTCGGCCGGTGGTGTCAGACCGGTCACATTGGGATACGACCGCATCACCGCCGCTTCGACAGGAGGAACGAGTCGTGGTGCCCTCTCGATCTCTTACCGCTCGCGCCGCCGTGCGCCGGACCGCGGCTGCGGCGGTGCTGGTGGCCGGCCTGGCCCTGCTCCTCGCGCTGGCGCCCTCGCGATCGGCCCAGGCCGCCGAAGCGCCCACCCGCATCAGCGGCCCTGACCGCTTTCACACCGCGGCGAACATCGCCACGGCGACGTTCGAGCAGGCCGACGTCGCCCATGTGGTGACGGGCACGGGCTTCGCCGACGCGCTGGCCGGCTCGTTCGCGGCCGGCAGCGTTGACGGGCCCGTGCTGTTGAGCACGCGCGATGCCGTGCCGGCGCCGACGCGGGACGCGCTCGACGAGCTCGGCGTCGAGCGGGTGGTGCTGATCGGCGGCACCGGCGTGATCGGCGAGGGCGTTGCCGACGAGCTCGCCGACGCCGGGTACGCCATCGACCGGATCAGCGGGGCGAACCGGTTCCAGACCGCGTCGGCGGTGGCGATGCGCTACGGCGAACAGACCGTTGGCACCATGGACGGTCAGCGGACGGCGCTCATGGCCACCGGAGCGCACTTCGCCGATGCGTTGGCGGCCGGCCCGATCGCTGCCAGCGAGCGGCTGCCGCTCTTTCTGACCCCGCCTGACCGTGCCGAGACCAGCGTGACCCGCTCCCTCGAACAGCTCGACATCGAGAAGATCCTGCTGCTCGGTGGATCGCAGGCCGTGACCGACGACGTCGAGCAGTTCTACCGCGACCGGGGTTACGCCGTGGAACGCATCGGCGGGCCCACCCTGATGGACACCGCCTGGCTGCTAGCCGACACCGCGGTTCAGGACTTCGGTTTCAGCCACGAACAGGTGCTGCTGGCCCGCGGCAACGACTACCCGGACGCGCTGGCCGCCAGCATCTACGGCGCCACACGGGGCGCACCGATCGTGCTGTCGGCCACGTCCACCGACCTGTCGGCCCCGACGAGCGAGTGGTTCACGCGCAACTGCCCGGACGTCGCGACGGTGACCGCGCTCGGTGGCACGGGCGCGATCAGCCATCGGGTGCGCGAGGACGCCGTGCGCGCCGCTCGGGCTTGTGCCGAGATCGCGGCCGAGGAGATCGCCGTGGCGGTCACCGCCGACGGCCGGCTCGTCGTGTTGGATTCCACCAGCGGCGAGGAGATCCGCCAGCTCATGGACGGCATCCCCACCGATGATCCGGCGAAGAACGACATCGCCGTCACGCCCGACCAGCGCGAGGTCTACGTGACCGTGCCCGGCGACGAGTCCGGCGAGAGCACCGACATCGTGCGGGTGCCCGTCGCCGGCGGTGAGCCGGAGACGGTGGCCACCGATGCGAGCTCGCCGGCGATCAGCCCCGACGGCGACACGCTGGCATGGGTGGTCCACGTGGGTGACGTCGGCGATCCGGATCCCCGCTTGGTCCGGCGCGACTTGAGCACCGGCGAGGAGGTCCGCCTGTCGGGCTCCGAGGAGCCTTTCCACTTCGTCTCCGACGTCACCTGGACCGCCGACGGACAACAGCTGGCGTTCACCGTCGGGGAGATCAACACCGGTGTGCACACCATCGCCGCCGACGCCGCCAGCATGGACCAGGCCCGCCGGCTCGGCCCCGGCGACGAGCAAGGCACCGACGTGTCGTGGTCGGAGACCGCCGCGTTCGACCAGCGTCTCGCTGTCGTCGAGACCTGCTGCGAGCTGCCGCGCGAACAGGCGTGGCACATCAAGCACGTCGACCCCAGCGACGGCAGCCTGCACGGGCGCCTGATGGCAGACGGACGGGTCGAGGCGACCCATCTCGACGGCAACGCCGAGGCGACCGGGTTGCTGGCCGTCATCCGCGGCGGCCCTGATGGCGGCCGGCTGGACCGTTGGAACGGCGCCGGCGAGGCCCACACCGTCACCGATGACGTCATCGTCGCCGCCTGGTAGCTCTTCGGCGCTATCGGCGGCCGGTGCGGGCGCCTACCCTGGATCGGGGTGGGCGCTGCCTCGTTTGGTAGAAACCCCTGCGGCTGTGCTGTCGGAGGGATCGCGCTGGGAGGGCTGTGGTGCGCGCAGGGATGATGGTCGTTGTTCTGACGCTGGTGGTGGCGTCGATGGTCGGGCTCCGTGCCGGGGCCGCGGTGGAGAATCCGTCTTTGCCGGACGCTACCGGCGCGCCCGACGATGCGGCTGACCCCCCGACAGAGGGGCTCGCCGACGACGAGGTCCGCCGGCTGGCCGGCACCGGCCGCTTCGACACCAGCGCCGACGCCGCCAGACGTCTGTGGGCGGGGGCCGCGGACACGGTGGTCCTCGCCACCGGTTTCGACTACCCCGACGCGCTTGCCGGCGCCGCGGTGGCCGCAAGCGCCGACGGGCCCATGCTGTTGGCCACCACCCACCGGTTGCCCGACGCGGTCCGTCAGGCCATCGTCGATCTCGACCCCGGGCGCGTGGTGCTCATGGGCGGCGAAGCCGTGCTGTCGCCCCAGCTCGCCGAGGAGGTCCGCGATTTGCCCGGTGACCCCACGGTCGATCGCGTCGCCGGCGCGAACCGGTTCGCGACAGCCGCCGCAGCGGCACAAGCCGCGGGTGGCTTCGACGGCCGCGAGGTCGCCGTCGCCGTCGGATTCGGCTTCGCTGACGCGCTCGCCGCCGGATCGCTGGCGGCCGGTACCGACCCCACCCCGGTGGTGCTGGCCTCCAGTGACCAGGTCGAGGCCGACATCTCGTCGGCGAGCCAAGCCCTGCTCATCGGTGCGCTCACCGACCAGGTCGAACGGGACGTTCAGGCCCGGGCCGGCGACACACGGCGGCTCGCCGGCCGCACCAGATGGGCCACCAGCCGCGTGGTCGCCGACGTCACGCTTGCCGAGCGCCTGCCCGGCGATGCGCCGCTGGTGGTGGCCACCGGCCAGGACTTCGCCGACGCACTGTCCGCAGGCGCGGTGGCCGCACGCAGCAACGCCCCCCTCTTGCTGATCCCCACCGAGGGGCCCACCGACGACCAGGCCCGCTGGATCTCGACCCACCACGAGCGGCTTACCGGCGCGTGGATCGTCGGCGGCACCAGCGCCGTCAGCCCCGCGGCGGCTCAGGAGCTCGAAGCGCTGCTCGCCGGCGAGGACAGCAGCGGTGAGTCCTCGATCACCGGCACGCTGGCCGGTGACGACGAGCTGGAGGAGGGCTGCGTGTGGCTCGAAGCCGACGGCCAGCGGTACGAGATCCTGTGGCCCGAAGGTTGGGAGGCCGACACCGGCCCCGTGGAGCTGCGCAACCCCGAGGGCGAGGTCGTGGCCCGTGAGGGCGACCAGGTCCGCGTGACCGGCGCCGAAGCCGACGATGCCGTCACCGTCTGCCAGGTCGGCCCGATCTTCGACGCTGACGAGGTCCACGCGGAGGCTTGACGTCCCAGGGCCCACCGCGGTCTTGTCGGATGGGCCGCTTCCCAGTCGGGGCAACCGGTGGTGTGGTCTCTCACGTCGCGGAGTGGCTCCTGGCGAGCGGCAGCGCGGCGTTCATCGACCCGCTGCGGAACCCCTCGAGGTCGAGACCGACCCACACGTAGCCGGCCTGTTGCAGGGCCCCGGTGATGTGGTGGCGTTGAGCCAGCGCGCCCTCCAGCTCCTCGACCGGCACCTCCACCAGCGCGCAGTCACCGTGATCGCGGACCCGGCAGACGGAGAATCCCAACGTCCGCAGCGCGTGCTCGCCGCGCTCCACCCGGCTCAGCGCCTCTGTGGTCACCGGCGTGCCGTAGGGGATGCGCGACGAGAGGCAGGCGTTGGCCGGCTTCTCTGCCAGCGGCAGCGTCCGTCGCCGTGCGATGTCGCGCACGGTGGACTTGGCGACCCCGGCATCGGCTAGCGGCGTGAGGACGCCAGCCCGCCGCGCGGCGACCTGGCCGGGCCGGTGATCGCCGAGGTCGTCGGTCACGGTGGCTAGGGCCACGTGGTCGATGCCGAGCTCGGCCTTGAGGGGCTCCAGGGCGGCGAAGAAGGCGTTGCGGCAGTGAAAGCACCGGTCCGGGCCGTTGGCGACGTACGCCTCGTCGGTGAACTCGCCGGTGGCGATCTCCCGGTGACGCCAGCCGCGCTCGGCGGCAACCCGGGCGGCGTCCTCGCGGTCGGCGGTGGGAAGCGACGGCGAGACCGCCGTGGCGATGAGCGCGGAGGGCCCCAACGCCTCGCTGGCGAGGTCGCTGAGAACCCCGGAGTCCACCCCCCCGGAGAACCCGACGACGACCCCGCCCGTCGCGGCGAGGGCATCGATCACCTGACGTTCGATGGCCTCGGTTCCGGCCATGGCGGCCTCCTCGTGCCGACGGGCGATGCTTTCTTTACATGCTACATGAAATGTGTAGCCTGTACGCGGCAGGAGGCCGACTTGAGGAAGGCCCGGCATGGTCGAAGTCACCTTGAACCACGGGGACGGCACGCTCACCGCGGAGCTGCCCGACAGCGCCACGCTCGTGGAATACGGGCGCACCTATCAGGATCCACCGCACGTCGACCCCGAGCGAGCGACGCGAGCGGCGCTCGACGACCCGGTCGGCACCCAGCCGCTGCGCGAGCTCGTCGGGCCGGGCAGCAAGGTGGCCATCGCCTTCCCGGACCGGGTCAAGGGCGGCTCCCACGAGCGGGCCCACCGCAAGGTCGCGCTGCCGCTGATTCTGCAGACGCTGTCCGAGGCGGGGGTGCGCGCCGAGGACATCGAGCTGGTGTGCGCCATCGGGCTGCACCGCAAGAACACCTGGGAGGAGATGCGCCAGTACCTGCCCGAGTCGGTGCTGGCGGACTTCGGCGAGCGGATCGCCAACCACGACGCCGAAGACCCGGCGGGCATCGTCGATCTCGGCCACACCGACCACGGCGATGCGGTGGCGTTCAACGCCACGTGCGCCAACAGCGACGTGTGCATCGTGTTGGGCCACGTCATGGGCAACCCCTACGGCGGCTACAGCGGCGGCTACAAGACGTCCACGACGGGGCTGACCACGTGGCGCTCGATCGCGGCGCACCACACCCCGAACACGATGCATCGGCCAGACTTCGTGCCCATCAACCCGCGCAGCCACTTCCGCTCGCAGCTGCGGGAGATCGGGCGACGCATCGAGGACCAGACCGGTCCCATGTTCGTGGTCGACGCGGTGCCCGGTCGCAACGCCGACGTTCTCGGCGTGTACGCCGGCGCTCCGGAGGAGGTCGAGGAAGCGAGTTGGCCGTTGGCGGCCCACCGGACCGAGGTGGACCTGGACGCCGAGCCGGCGGACGTCGTGGTGTTCGGGTTGCCGCGCTCCTTTCACTACGGGCCCGGCATGGGCA